>VEND01000027.1 GCA_009711765.1 Bacillota bacterium
CCAAGGAAAAACTGCTATGGGCATGTTTATGATGTTTGTAATAATGTTTGTTGGTAATGAAATGGCTCTTTTATTAGAGGATAAAAAACTAAAAACATTTACAAGGGCATTTACAGCACCACTTAAGGGTTATGAAATGGCTTTAGGTCAGTTAATTGCAAACACCTTATTAGGCTCATTACAAATTCTAATTTTTTTATTTTTTACAACAGTTATATTTAAGGTAAATTGGGGAGTATCTATAGCATATATGTTTTTAATTTTGTTTATATATATGATAACGGCTATAGGTTTTGCCATAGGACTTGCAGGTATTATAAAGGAAAGTGAAAAATATAATATGATATTAATGTTAATAGCATTAGTTACTAGTTTTTTAGGAGGAAGTTTCTTCCCACTTGAAAACTTAAATGAACTTATAAACAAAATTTCAAATTTTATTCCTCAAAGATGGGTTATTGACGCTTTTGTAAAGTTATCAGAGGGAGGTACAATTTTTGATATATATACAAACATTTTAGTTTTAATTTTATTTGGATTAGTATTATTTACCTTTGGAATAAAGTCTTTAAAACCTAATTTAGAAGATTTGTAATAAAAAGGATGATAGTCATCCTTTTTATTTGTTTGTGTGCTCAGTACGGGCACAGTCTATAGAGTGAAAGTCCCGAACACCAAAGGTGATTTAAGTGTTAGCTTAAGACAAGGGTGCCCACCGTGAGGTGGGATCTGAAGAAAGTTGGCGGCAAAATTCTGGTCTGAGGTACACAAATCACATTTGAGGCTGAATATAGTTGGATGAGTTTGCAAAACAAAACAAAGTCCGTATCACCCGAAACTATTACAGTAAATGTGGTGGATATATGACAATGTATTTGAAATGTTACATTTAGTTACCAAAATATAACATATATATTTTTGATATTTCAGTTTATTATTCCAGTTATCATATTAATAATAACAATTATAAAAAAACAAAATAAAAAACAGACTATAAATTAGTCTGTTAACTTTAAATACTATTATTTAAAAGTATATATTAAAAAAGATATAACAATCATTAAAGTAACACTGATAGTGATTTTAAATATTTTTTTTCTCCTATTTCTTTTAAATGTATAGGAACTATCACAGTTCATAATATTTATATATTTAGGATTATACATAATATCCTCCTCATCTGTTGTAAATAAGTTAAGAGTTTATATTCTTATCTTACTATATATAAAACATTAGTTCGAGGATAGTATACCATATAGATGTAGAAATTTCAATTATTTTGTCAAATAATGACTATAATACAAAATGAAATCTGGGCTAATAATAGCCCAGATTTAGTAATTATAAGGAAAATAGTTAAATATATATTATAGAATTATATAATAAATTATTAAGATTAAGTACATAATTAAAATTTGCATTTGTACCTTATAATTACTTAAATGATATGGTTACCAAAGGGTTTAGCTATTAATGTATTAAAGGTTTATCAAAGTAGAATATAATCTATATATTTTACTTTAAGTTAATATCTTTAAGTGTTGGTTAATTGGTAACCAAATGCATTATTTAATATATATATATGAGCTTTAAAGGTTAATATTACAAAAAAATTATATTAATTATTTATAGTTTTTTTCTAATTTTTCTATTTCTTTATTTAGATCCTTTTCAATTTTTTCTTTTATAGAGATTTTAATTTCCTTAATCATATCCTCTTTATCATTATTGATTTTATCTTTTACTTTTTTTACTTCTTGATTTAATTTGTTTTTAGCTTCTTGTATTTTACTTTGTTCATATGCATCTAATTCATTTTTAATTTCTGCTTCAATGTCATCTACATAATTTTTCAATTCATTTTGAGCATTTTCCCCATCGAAAGTTAAAGCTGACTCTTTAGTTAGATAATCATTTTTAATGCTTATAAGATGGTTTTTAATCGTTTCAAATAAAGATGTTTGTGCAAAGGCTACAGAACTAAAAAATATTGATATGATTAATATTGATAGAAGTATTTTTTGTGTGAACTTTTTCATTTTAAACCCCCTCGTATAATAGTGTTACTTATATTTTATTTTACATAGATGGTAATTTTAAGGAGTAATTATTGGTATAAAAACTAAAATTTAATAAAAATATGCTTGTTTTAAAAAAATTACTATGATAAAATTTAAAAAAAGAATAAATAGAATATTTTGACTTATTTATTGAGATTAAAATCCACGTAAATGAGCCCAGTAAATGTAAAACATTTATTGGGCTTTTTTGTAATTTAAAGGAGGATGGACAATGAAAATTTTTGTATCTGTTGATTTAGAAGGGATTTGGGGAATTGTATCTAAGGATCATGTATCTAATAAGACAAAGGAATACGATAGGGTAAGAAAAATTATGACACAGGAAGCAAATTGGGTTATAGAGAAAGCATTTAATAAAGGAGCTACAGAAGTTATAGTAAATGATTCCCACGATACTATGGATAATTTACTTATTGATAAATTACATCCAAAAGCACAATTAATTAGTGGATCACCTAAACCATTAAGTATGATGGAAGGAATAGATGATACCTTTGATGGAGCAATATATATAGGTTATCATGCAAGAAAAGGGACAAATAATGGAAATTTTGATCATACCTATTCAGGAGGGACAATATCAAGTATAAAAATAAATGGTAAACCAGTAGGGGAAAGTGGAATTAATGCTGGAGTTTGTGGGTATTATGATGTACCAATTTTAGCAATCTCAGGAGATGATAAGTTAGCAGCTCAAGTAAAAGAAGAAATAGGTGATGTTGAAACTATTATTGTTAAAAAGGCCATTTCTAGATATTGTTCAAGGAACTTATCTTTAGAGTCAGTAAAAAAAGAGTATAAAGATAAACTTAATAAAGTATTTGATAATATTAATAAATATCCAACCGTAAAGTATAAGGGTAATATAGAAATGGAGATTGAATTTACTTTAGCTAATATGGCGGAGATGGCTATGCTTTTACCTGGAGTAGTTAGAAAAAAACCTACTACTATAAGAATAAGTTCAAAGGATTATCTGGAACTTTTTAAGATGTTTAGAGCCTGTTTAATTTTAGGAGGAACTGGAAAATAAAAGGGAGGTTTTTTTATGGAACTTAGAAATCATCAATACGCTATAACTAAAAAAACAGTGGCACCCATAAGGAAAGAAACTAATTTTAAAAGTGAAATGGTAGATGAAAGTTTATTTGGGATGGTTGTAAAGATTTTAAGAAATGAAGGTAGGGGTTGGTATTACGTTGAAACACATTATGATTATTATGGATATATGCATGAGAGTGATTTAATTATGGATACAGATGAAGCCTTAGATTGGCAAGAAAAATCCTCTAATAATCTTAAGCATCCAATAATAGATGTTATGGCTGAGGCTAAATATCAAAGCTATAAGATAGAGTTTCTTGTAAAGGGTTCTTTCATTATACCCACAGACAATAAAAAAAATGGATGGACTGAAGTTATATTGCCTCAAAAGAAAAAAGGGTGGATTAAGTCAAAATTTATTGATGAAGATAATATATATGTCAAAGATGAATATAAATTAAGAGAAAGATTAGTTAAAACTGCTTTAACTTATTTAGGAACCCAATACCGTTGGGGAGGAAAAAGTCCACTTGGAATAGATTGTTCTGGTCTTACATCTATGTCTTATTTATTAAATGGAGTAGTAATATATAGAGATGCTTTATTAAAAAAGAAATATATGAAAGAAATTAAATTAAATGATATAAAAAAAGGAGATTTATTATTTTTTCCAGGACATGTAGCTATGTATATAGGAGATAATAAATACGTTCATTCTACTTCAAGTTCCCATGGAGTTGTTATTAATAGCCTAAACCCTGAGGATAAAGATTTTAGAAAGGATCTTAAAGAGGATATAACAGGTATAGGTACTATATTCTAGATTAATGAAAATGCTGATAATCAGCATTTTCTTATTATAGGAGGAAAAAATGGAAAGCATTTCAAAGAATGAAAATAAGAATATGAGCGTTGCTTATTTACAATTAGTTTTTGTATCTTTCTTTTGGGCACTAAGTACAATATTAATAAAATTATTTATAACAAGCATCCCTACTTTTCATCTTTTAATGGGTCAAAGTTTAAGTGCACTGATATTTTTAGTAACTATAAAGCCTAAAAAAATATTATTAATAAAAAAGGAAGATATAAAGATAGGTGGATATGCAGGATTATTTATATTTGGAACTTATTTTTTTAACTTTTATGGACTTAAATTTACAACTGCATCAAAGGCTGGTTTTTTAGTTAGTCTTTCTGTGTTAATAATACCTATATTTAAAGCTTTTATAAAAAAAGAAAAACCAACAAAATGGACAATAATAACTATTTTAATTTCCTTAGTTGGACTTAAATTAATTTCAGGAATTAATGGAACAGATTTTAATATTGGTGATTTAATAATCCTAGGTACAGCCTTTAGTTATACCTTTTATGTTTTGGTATTAGATAAATATTTAAAAGATAAAGATTACATCGTATTATCTATGCTACAGCTTATTTTTATGTTTATATTAAGTTTTATATTTTCAACTATATATGAAGGAATAAATATTACTTATTTAAAATTAGGTATTATTCCAATAATTATTACTGGAATATTAGGTATAGGTATGGCAATGTTTTTTCAAATGAAAGCCCAAAGGGTGGCAAGTCCTGAAAGTGTAGGTTTGATTTTACTGTGTGAACCTATTTTCACTTTAATTATGGCCTTTTTTGTATTAAAGGAAGCAATATTTCTAAAGGGAATAATAGGTAGTGGTTTGATACTTATTGCTTTAGTTTTAGCTGTTGTAAAAAGAATTTAAAGGGGGAGTTTTATTGTTAAAAGAAAAAGTAATAAATTCAATAGATACAGAGAAGATAAAGTATTCTTTTGTTGTAAAAAATTTAAAAACAGACAATTATTATTCCTATAATGAAAATAAAGTAGTTCCATCTGCTAGTTTAATAAAAATTCCAATTATGGCCGAGGTTTTAAATCAAGTGAAAAAAGGAGAGTTGTCTTTAGAGCAGAAAATTATAATAAATGAAGATGAAAAAGTAGAGTTTAGTATAATAACATTATTAGATAAAAAGGAATATAGCTTATTAGATATTATTAAACTAATGATAGTTTATAGTGATAATACAGCTACAAATATATTAATAGATCTTGTAGGTATGGATAATGTAAATAGATTGATTGAAGATATAGGACTTAAAAATACTATAATAAATAGAAAAATGATGGATTTTAAGGCTAGAAAAGAGGGGAAAGAAAATTATACTAATGCATCAGATATGGAAAAATTACTTAAATATTTATATGATGGTAAACTAATAGATAAATATTTTAGTGATTTAATGATAGAAATAATGATTAAACAGACAGATCAAAGTATGATGGCATCTTTCATTCCCGATGAAGTAAAAATAGCAAGAAAAACAGGAGAGTTAGAAAATTTAGACCATGATATAGGTATAGTATATTATAAAGATAGAGAATATATATTTGTTGCCCTAACGTGGAATGCGGTATCTAATAACTATGCAAGGGATACTTTAGGACGTATATCAAAAATAACTTTTGATTATTTAGGAAAATAAAATTAAAGGATATCTTATAACTAATATAGAAATATAAAATAGCTATTATTTTTTGGAAGGTGATAATATGTATGATAAAAATACTGTTTATATTATAGGACATGGTAGGACAGGAAGTAATAATGCTATAACAGAACAATATAAGATATTTTTTATAGGATTTGTAGTTGATTTTAAAACTGATGAGATTGTAGATTTAGGATGTTCAGTTACAATAGATACAACTGAAGAGTTCATAGCAAGTATTTTTGTTGGAAGAAAGTTTGATAGATTTTATGAAGATATAGAAGAAGAGGTATATAGAAGATATTTTGGATCTTCACAAAAGGCAATTATTGTAGCATATAAAGATGCACTAAAAAAATATAGAGGAATGAAACAGGAATTATAAATATTAACAAAATGTAAAGAAATGCTTGACTTATGTTTTTAACAGTATTATAATAAGATAAACAATAGATTTCAACAATAGATTTCAGAATATTCTCACTTGTTTATAGAGATGTTAAATACATTAACGTAAACGAGGCCCATTAAATGATTGAGCATTTAGTGGGCCTTTGTGTTTTTTTGAATGTTTTTCAATTTAATTTAAAGGATGTGATAAAAAGAGCATAAGCTATATTAAAGTAAATACATATTAGAAAAATTAAAGGAGGAAATAAGATGGTAAAAAGTAAAGGATTAGTAGTTTTATTAATTGTTTTTATTACTGCTTCATTAGTTTTAAGTGGCTGTGGTCAAGATAAAGAAACTAATAGTTCAAATGAAATCACAAGTGATAAATTAGCTAAAGAGCAAGTACTTAGAATTGATTGGGGAGATGAGCCACCTTCATTAGACCCGCAATTGACAGGGGATTTAGTTTCTGGAGCTATACTTATTGAAACCTTAGAAGGTATGATAAGACTTGATGAATATGGTAAAGTAAAAGAAGGTTCTGGAATGGCTAAAAGTTGGGATGTTACTGAAAATGGAACTAAATATACATTCCATTTAAGGGATGCTAAATGGTCCGATGGAAAAGAAGTAACAGCTCAAGACTTTGAATATTCATGGAAAAGAGCTATAGATCCAGAAACAGCTTCATCCTATGCATTTTTAGCATATGATATAAAAAATGCAGAAAAGTTTAATAAAGGAGAAATTAAAGACGCTGATAAATTAGGAATTAAAGCATTAGATAAGAAAACATTAGAGGTAAAATTAGAAAGACCTAATCCAGCATTTTTAAGTAAATTACAGACATTTACATTCCTTCCTTCAAGAAAAGATTTAGTTGAAAAATGGGGAGATAAATATGGATCTGAGGTTGAATATCTTGTATCCTGTGGACCTTTTAAAGTTACTAAATGGGTTCATGAAGCTGAACTAATTTTAGAAAAAAATGAAGATTACTGGGATAAAGAGAATGTAAAGTTACAAAAGGTAGAAGGAACTATGATAAAAAACTCTAACACTGCGATTAATATGTATGAAACAGGAGCATTAGATTTTACTAATATTTCTGCAGAGTATTTAGAAAAATATGAAGACGTTATGAAAAAAGCGCCAGTGGCCGCTACATATTATCATGCATTTAATACTGAAAATGAATTCTTTAAAAATAAAAGTATAAGAAAGGCTTTTGTACTTTCAATAGATAGAAAAAGAATCCTTGATCTAAGAACAAATGGAATGTATCCGGCAGCTTATGGTTTTGTTCCGCCTGGAATGCCAGGACCTGGAAAGAAAACATTCAGACAAGCAAATGGAGATTTATTTTATGATTTAGGTAAAGGAGACGAAGTTAAAAAAGAGGCAAAGGATTTATTAGATAAAGGCCTTAAGGAACTAGGAAAGAGTAAAGAGGATATTGATGGAGAAATAAAATTATTATGTACAGAGGGAGATAGTACACTTGCATTAGCTCAAATATGGCAACAGGCTTGGAAAGAAGTTCTTGGAATAGATGTTGGGATAGAACAAGCTACATTTAAAATAAGATTAGATAGACAAGATAAAGGAGACTTTGACCTTTCATATACAAACTGGTGGGGAGATTATAATGACCCTATGACGTTTATGGATATGTGGATTAAAGATGGAAGTCAGAATATGACTAATTGGTCTAACCCTCAATATGACAAATTAATTAAAAAGGCACAAACAACAACTGGTGATGAACGTATGGAAGCTATGCTTGAAGCTGAAAAGATTCTTATGGAAGAATTACCTATAGCTCCCCATGATTTTGGAGTTAAAGTATATATTGAAAAACCATATGTTAAGGGGGTAGTGAGATTACCTTTACAGATATTACAAGGTTTAAAGCATGCCTATGTATTAGAGCATTAAAATTATAAAGATGAATAAAAAATCCAGTAATTGTTATTTAACTTTTACTGGATTTTTTTAGTTATTCATTATAAAAATTAATTTCCTTCATTATATGTAAAAGTATATAATATAGTAATAGGGGGGGAGATTATGGTAGTAAAAGTTAAGAAAAAAGAAAAAATAAAATCTTTTGATGATACATTACTACACTTTATAAAAGATGAAGTAGAAGAAAGTAAAGCAGTAATAATTATAGTACATGGTTTTTGTGAACATTTAGGCAGATATGAATATGTGACTGATAAATTGAATGAATTTGGATTTTCTGTTTATAGGTTTGATAATAGGGGACATGGAAAATCTGGAGGAAAGAGAGGCTATCTAAATAATTTTAATGATTATATTAAAGATTTAGATGTAATAGTTAATTTAGCAAATAAAGAAAATCCTAATAAATCAATATTTATATTAGGACATAGCATGGGGGGATTTATAACTTCATCCTATGGAATTAAATATGAAAGTAAAATAAATGGAGAAATATTATCAGGGGCAGCAACGAAAAGGCCAGATATATTAACAGGAATAAAGGGAAGATTTTTTAAAGGCTTAAATAAAATAGTGCCAAATTTAACTTTGAAAAATAAATTGTATAATAAATTATCAAGGGATAATAAAATTTCAGATGATTTTTTAAAGGATCCTTTAAATTTAAAGAAGGCAAGTTTAAAAATCCATGTAGAGTTTTTAATTAATGGAATAGATTGGTTAAATGACAATGTTCATAAGTATAATTTACCTTGCTTTATAATCCATGGAGGGGATGATAAAATTGTAAATAAGGAAGCTTCAGAAAATTTTTATAATAATATATCCTCTAAGGATAAAAAATTGAAAATATATGATAAACTTTATCATGAAATATTAAATGAAAATATAAGGGATGAAATACTAGAAGATATTAATAAATGGATAGAAAAGAGAATATAATTTTTTAAGAAAATGTTATATTTATCAATATTAAATGTTAAAAAAGTTGTTGACATTAGAAATGAAAATATATATAATTATTGATGTTGATACTCCTAGTTATGTGCGGGAGTGGCGGAATTGGCAGACGCGCTAGACTTAGGATCTAGTGTCTTTGACGTAAGGGTTCGAGTCCCTTCCCCCGCACCATTAATCTAAAATAAACCAATGGGTTTATCCATTGGTTTTTTTCTTGTATCTGAAAAATAATTGCCTAAATGGAGCAATGAGGGCAATTATGTATATAATACTTAATATTGGAAAAAATCATTTAACAGGTTTAAATGTTTTGATATTTCATCTAAATATGGTATAATGTAGTGATAATGTTAATCTATAAAGCTATGTTATATTTAAATAATAGATTATATGTACGAAAAAATTGACCTATTAGTTTGACTTTGATTGTACATAAATTTTATATAATAAGGAGGAGCGAAAATGAATTCTACAGTTGAGAAGAAAGAGAACAATAAAGTAACTTTAAAAATTGAGGTAGAAGAAAGCAAGTTTGAAGAAGGTATACAAAAGAGTTATAAGAAAAATAGAGGAAGATTTAATATCCCAGGTTTTAGAAAGGGTAAAGTGCCAAGAAAAATTATTGAAATGAATTATGGTGTTGAAGTATTTTATGAAGATGCAGTTAACTTTATTTTACCTGAAGCATATGATAAAGCTATAGAGGAACATGGTTTAGAGCCAGTAGATAGACCTGATATTGATATTGAAGAACTTGAAAAAGGTAAACCTGTTATTTTTAAAGCTGAAGTAACAGTTAAACCAGAAGTTGATTTAGGAGAATATAAAGGTATAGAAGTAGAAAAAGTAGAGTATAATGTAACAGAGGACGATGTTGATGAAGAAATAAAGAATATGCAAGAAAGAAATGCAAGAATAATTGAAGTAGAGGATAGAAAGTCTAAAGAAGGAGATACTTTAGTACTTGATTATGAAGGTTATATTGATGGAGAGAAATTTGAAGGTGGATCTGCTGAAAACCAAACTCTAGAATTAGGAGCAAATAAATTCATACCAGGGTTTGAAGAACAATTAGTAGAAAAGGAAGCTGGAGAAGAAACAGAAATCAAGGTAACTTTCCCAGAAGATTATCAAGCAGAAGATTTAGCTGGTAAAGAAGCTACATTTAAAGTGAAAATTCATGAAATTAAAGAAAAAGAACTTCCAGAACTTGACGATGAGTTTGCAAAGGATGTTAGTGAGTTTGATACTTTAGAAGAATTAAAAGAAGATACTAAGAAAAAATTAGAAGAACAAGCAGAGAATAAAGAAAAAGCAGAAAGAGAAAATAATGTAATAGAAAAGGTTAATGAAAACTGCGAAGTGGATATTCCAGAAGCTATGATTGAGTCTCAATTAGAAAATGAAGTAAGAAACTTTGAATATAGATTAAGATATCAAGGTTTAGATATGGATAAATATTTTGAACTTACAAATACTAGTTTAGAAGATTTAAAGGAACAAATGAGACCAAATGCAGAAAAGGTTGTTAAATCAGACTTAGTATTAGAAACTATAGGAGAAAAAGAAGATATAGAAGTAACAGATGAAGAACTAAATGAAGAGTTAGAAAAATTAGCTGAACAATATAATCAAGATATAGCTAAATTTAAGAAGAATATGAGAGACCAGGATTTAGATTATATTAAAAAGGGTATAATTAAGAAAAAGACAGTTCAATACCTTGTTGATAATGCAAAAATGGTATAGTATAAAGGTATACTAAAATAACTTTACCAGGAGGGATTAGCTATGGCTTTAGTACCTATGGTAGTTGAACAAACTAACCGAGGCGAAAGATCGTATGATATTTATTCAAGACTTTTAAAAGAAAGAATTATCTTTATAAGTGATGAAATAAACGATACTACTGCAAGTTTAGTTGTAGCTCAGCTTTTATACTTAGAAGCAGAGGATCCAGATAAGGATATACAGCTTTATATCAATAGTCCAGGAGGTTCAATAACTTCAGGATTTGCTATTTATGATACTATGCAGTATATTAAACCGGATGTATCAACTATATGTGTTGGTATGTGTGCAAGCATGGGAGCATTTTTATTAACAGCTGGAGAAGCAGGCAAAAGATTTGCACTACCAAATTCTGAAGTCATGATACATCAACCTCTAGGAGGAACAAGAGGTCAAGCTGAAGATATTAGAATCCATGCAGATAGAATTATAAAGATGAGAGAAAAACTTAATAAGATATTAAGTGATAGAACTAATCAACCATTAGAAAAGATTTCTAAAGATACTGACAGAGATAACTTTATGTCAGCAGAAGAAGCTAAAGAGTATGGTATAATAGATAAGGTAATCACTTCTAGGAAATAACACTTAAGAGAGGTGACAGGATGTCAAGATTTGATGATAAGCAGCTAAAATGTTCCTTTTGTGGTAAATCTCAAGAGCAAGTAAGGAGATTAATAGCAGGGCCAAATGTTTATATTTGTGATGAATGTATAGAATTATGTCAAGAAATTATAGACGAGGAGTTTGAAGACTCATCTGAATTTGAACTTAAAGAATTACCTAAGCCAAATGAAATTGATGAGATATTAGACCAATATGTAATTAAACAAGATAGAGCAAAGAGATCATTGGCAGTTGCTGTATATAACCATTATAAAAGGATTAATAAGAAGGTTTCAATGGAAGATGTAGAACTACAGAAAAGTAATATAGTAATGCTTGGACCAACAGGTTCAGGAAAAACATTACTTGCTCAAACTTTAGCAAAAATTTTAAATGTTCCCTTTGCCATTGCAGATGCTACGTCTTTAACTGAAGCAGGGTATGTTGGTGAAGATGTTGAAAATATTCTATTAAAGTTAATACAAGCAGCAGATTATGATATAGAAAAAGCAGAAAAAGGAATAATATATATAGATGAAATAGACAAAGTAGCAAGAAAATCTGATAATCCATCGATAACTAGAGATGTGAGTGGCGAAGGTGTACAACAGGCGCTTTTAAAAATCCTAGAAGGAACAGTTGCCAGTGTACCACCGCAAGGAGGACGTAAACATCCGCACCAAGAGTTTATACAAATAGATACCACAAACATACTTTTCATAGTAGGTGGAGCATTTGATGGTATAGACAAAGTAATTCAAAAGAGAATAGGCGAAAAAGCTATGGGATTTGGAGCTCAAATCCAAAGCAAAGAAGTTAAAGATATAGGAGAGCTTTTAAAACAAATACAACCAGAAGACCTATTAAGATATGGATTGATACCTGAATTTGTAGGAAGATTACCAGTACTTGTATCCTTAAATCAGTTAGATGAACCTGCATTAGTTGAAATACTAACAACACCTAAGAATGCCCTTGTGAAACAATATAAAGAATTATTTAAAATGGATGGAGTGGAACTTGAGTTTGATAGAGAAGCTCTAGAACAAGTGGCTAAGAAGGCAATTGCAAGAAAAACTGGTGCAAGAGGGTTAAGAGGAATATTAGAAGAAATTATGCTAGACATAATGTATGATATTCCTACTAGAGAAGATATAGAAAAATGTGTAATCACTAAGGAAACTGTATTAAAAGGATCAGAACCTACTTTGGTATTATCTGAAAAGAGAAAAAAGAATAAAAATAAGAAAGACAAGGAAGAAACAGCATCCTAATAGGCTTAACAGTAATATAGTTTATCAATAAAAATGCTCACTTAAGTGAGCATTTTTTATTGTATCTAAGTAGTTATTAAAAAATTTTACATATTGTTTAGTAGTGTAAACCATTGCTAATGCAAATAAATTAAAATATTGACTATTTAATACTTTTTAGGGTAACATGTATAGTAGTATATGTTTAGTAAATATTAGTTAAAGTTTTTAAATATATAAGCATTAATTAATTTTTAATGCTTTTAGGCTTAAATACATTTTTTAGAAGATACAGTGTTAAACTAAAAAATACTTATCTAAGTTATAGTTTGTTCTTGGAGGTAGTGTATACTTTTTACAAAAATATATTTTTTAGTATAGATATACTGAAATAAAAGGAGTTGATATAGATGGATAAATATGAAATGAAAACAGAAGAGAGGACATTACCTTTAATACCACTGCGTGGGATGTCTATATTTCCCCATATGGTTATGCATTTTGATGTTGGTAGAGATAAATCAGTAAATGCTTTAGAAGAGGCTATGGTTGATGAATCTTTAATATTTTTAACAACACAAAAAGAAGCAAAAGTTGAAATGCCAACTACTGAAGATTTTTATCAAGTTGGTACGGTATGTAAAATTAAGCAAATGTTAAAACTTCCAGGAGATACTATAAGAGTATTAGTAGAAGGTATTAATAGAGGTGAAATTAAAAACATCACCCAAGAAGACCCATACTTTGAAGCGGATATAGAAGAATATATGTTTGAATCTGAAATAGAGAAAGATAAAGAAACTGAAGCAATGATGAGGATGGTAGTTGAGGATTTTGAAGATTACGTAAAGGCTAGTAATAAATTATCTCCAGAGGTTTTAGTTTCAGTTACCGAAATAGATGAACCAGGAAGACTAGCAGATGTTATTTCATCATATTTACATTTAAAACAAGATAATAAGCAAAAGATTTTAGAAGCTTTTCATCCATATAAGCGTTTAGAAACTTTGCATATAATATTAGAAGAAGAAGTAGAAGTTTTAGAGATTGAAGAAAAGATAAATCAGAGGGTTAAAAAGCAAGTAAATAAGGTTCAAAAAGAATATTACCTGAAAGAACAAATGAAAGCAATTCAAAAAGAATTAGGAGAAGGCGAAAGTGTAGAAGCAGAAGTTGAAGAATATAAAGAAAAGATAGAAGAAATTGATATGCCTGAAGAAGTTAAGGAAAAAGCATTAAAAGAACTAGGGAGACTAAAAAAACTTTCTCCTTCATCTCCTGAAACAGGAATTATTAGAAATTATGTGGAATGGATTATTGAATTACCTTGGGATAAAGAAACTGAAGATATGTTAGATATAAAAAAATCTAGAGAAATTTTAGATACAGATCATTATGCCCTTAAAGATGTTAAAGAAAGAATATTAGAATATCTAGCTATAAGGAAACTTACAGAGGATATGAAAGGACCAATTCTTTGCTTAGTTGGACCTCCTGGAGTAGGTAAAACTTCCATAGTAAAGTCAGTTGCTAGAGCTTTAAATAGAGAATTTGTAAGAATGAGTTTAGGTGGAGTTAGGGATGAAGCTGAAATAAGAGGACATAGAAGAACTTACGTAGGAGCTATTCCCGGTAGAATAATATCTTCTATGAGAAAAGCAGGTTCAAAGAATCCAGTATTTTTATTTGATGAAATAGATAAAATAAATAGTGATTTTAGAGGAGATCCTGCATCGGCTTTATTAGAAGTTTTAGACCCAGAACAAAACAATACATTTACAGATCATTTCTTAGAAGCTCCTTTTGATCTTTCAAAGGTAATGTTTATAACAACAGCAAATTCTATTAATACTATACCTAGACCCTTATTAGATAGAATGGAAGTAATAAGAATATCAGGTTATACTGAAGAAGAAAAATTAGAAATTGCAAAAAGGCATTTAGTAAATAAGCAATTAAAAGAAAATGGTTTAAAGAAAGATAATTTAAATATATCAGATAACGCACTAAAAGATGTAATAACTAAGTATACAAGAGAAGCTGGTGTTAGAAATTTAGAAAGAGAAATAGCAAATATATTTAGAAAAGCAGCTAAAAGAATAGTTGAAGAAGACATAAGTTCAGTTAGAATAAATAGTGGAAACTTACACAAATATTTAGGGGTTCCTAAATATAGACGAGAAAAGGCTAATAAAGAACATCAAATAGGTATAGCAACAGGTCTTGCTTGGACAGCCGTAGGTGGAGAAACTTTATCAATAGAAGTTACTCCTATGAAAGGTAAAGGTAAGGTACAGTTAACAGGTAAACTTGGAGATGTTATGAAAGAGTCAGCAATGACTGGTATTAGTTATATAAGATCTAGAGTAGAAGATTTTAATCTAGATGAAAATTTCCACAAAGAAAAGGATATTCATATACATGTCCCAGAGGGAGCTATACCAAAAGATGGACCTTCAGCAGGTATAACCATGGCTACAGCTGTTTTATCTGCTCTTGCAAAGATACCTACTAATAGTAATGTTGCAATGACAGGTGAGGTGACTTTAAGGGGAAGAGTTCTTCCTATAGGTGGAGTAAAAGAAAAGGTACTAGCTGCTGATAGAGTAGGTATTAAGAAAGTTTTACTTCCTTGGGATAATAAAAAAGACATGGAAGAAATACCTACAAAAGTTAAAAGAAACATAGAGTTTGTATTTGTTAAAAATATGGATGAAGTACTAGAACATGCCCTTGTGAAAGAGGAGAATAAAAATGAAGATTAAAAAGCCGGAACTAATAATAACGGCTGCAAGAGAGAAACAATATCCTAAAGAAGGAGTTCCTGAAATTGCTTTAGCAGGGAGGTCTAATGTTGGGAAGTCTTCATTAATTAATACATTAGTTAATAGAAAGAATTTAGCAAGGACAAGTGGTAAACCAGGTAAAACTCAAACTATAAACTTTTATAATATAGATGATAAATTTAGATTTGTAGACCTTCCTGGATATGGATATGCTAAGGTATCTTTAAAGGAAAGGGAAAAATGGGGAGAGATGATAGAAACTTACTTAACAAAAAGAAAGTCTTTAGTTGAAGTAATTTTACTATTAGATATTAGACATAAACCTGGTGAACACGATGCTGTTATGTATAATTGGATTAAAAGCTTTGGATATAATGGTATAGTGATTGCTACTAAGTGTGATAAATTATCAAAAAATAAAAGACAAAAGCAAATATCCGTTATTCAAAGAGAACTTGAAATTGAGAATAAGAATTTAATTATACCTTTTTCTGCTACTAAAAAGATAAATAAAGATAAAGTATTAGATTTAGTTGATGAGATAATAGAAATTAATAAATAAAAAGCAGTTTAGCTGCTTTTTATTTTTTTGTTAATTTTTAAGAAACAAATAGTTTTATATAAAAAGTTGGTATATACAATAAATTGACCTATATATTTATAGTAGAAGAAATTTTATCTAGGTGACATAACTACTCGTTAAAAATACAGAAAATTTAAAATATTACAAACTAGGTAAAAAGGAGGTGTGAAATTTAAATAAAATAGTTATATTTATCCATATTTTAAATTAAAGGGGGAAAAGATTTTGGATGGATATGGTATTTTAATACCAATTATACTTGGAATTTGGGCATATATTTCTATAATTGCTCAGTTGACTGGTTTGTGGTGGGCAGAAGCTTTAATCAGTGGTGCAATTACTGGTCTTGTAGTTGGAGACATTAATTTAGGCTTACAAATAGGGGCTACTTTAACATTAATGTCATTGGGAATGTGGACTTATGGTGGGGCTACTATGCCTGATTTTAATACTGGGTCTATAATAGGAACAGCAATAGGTGCATTAGCTGGAGCACAAGCTAACTCCCTTGAAGTAGGATTAGCAGTTGCTATTCCTACATCAATTTTGATGACTCAATTGGATGTATTAGCAAGGGCATCTACAACTGGATTTATACATGCAGCCGATAAACATGTTGAAAATGGTAATTTAAAGGGTGTAACTAAGATGCATTTATTAGGACAAATACCTTGGGGATTAAGCCGTGGAATACCAGTATTTTTAGCAGTATGGTTAGGCGCAGCTCCTGTACAGAAGGTTATAGATTGGATGCCTCAATGGTTTATGGGAGGTATGTCATTAGCAGGTAAAATACTACCAGCTTTAGGATTTGCATTGTTATTATCTCAAATGGATATGAAAAAATATTGGCCATTTTTATTAATAGGATATATTTTATTTGGTTATTTGAATATGCCGATTATGGGTATAGCTTTAGCAGGAATAGCAATTGCTATTGTTTATACGAACATAAAAGGAGGTGCAGCTAATGCCTAAGGAAAATGAAAAAAATAAAATAGATAAAAGGATACTAAAAAAATCATTATATAGAGATATGTTTACTTTGCAGTGGTCTTGGAATTATGAAAGAATGCAAGCTTTAGGTTTTTTATGGGCCATATTACCTGTACTTCAAAGGATATATAAAAAGGGTGATAAGTTAAAAGAGGCAATGAAAAGACACCTTCATTTTTATAATACAAATCCTGTTATGTCTCCTTTGATTTTAGGGGCTTCTATAGCTTTAGAGGAAGACAAAAACGGAGATGCTTCAAGTAGTATTAAAGTAGGGTTAATGGGTCCACTAGCAGGTATTGGAGATACATTAATGGCAGTTTTATATAGACCAATTATCGCTGTTATTGCAGCATCCTTAGCAATGGGGGGAAGTTCATTAGGTCCTATTTTGATATTCTTATCTGGAATTTTATGGATGGGACTAAAGGTACCTTTATTTTGGCTTGGATATAACAAAAGTACAGCTTTAATTGGAGATGTAATAGGTGATGGTATAGTTAAGAAGGCTACTGAAATAGCATCAATAGCCGGATTAATTGTAATAGGAGGATTTATTCCTAGCATTTTAAGTAGAGTAAAAACTCCTTTAAAATTTGTTAAGACTGTAACCATTAAAGGAGAAGCAGTAGAGAAGGCTGTTGAACTTCAAGGTATCTTAGATAAACTATTACCACATTTAATTCCTATTGCTATAGTAGGTTTATCTTATTGGTTAATAAAACGTAAATTGTCACCTGTAAAGATTTTATTAGTATTATTAGCATTATCTTTTATTACTAATATATTAGGAATTCTATAGGTGAAATATATAATCTATATAGTTATTTTTAAATAATATAAACAGTCTCCTTTTATATATTATCAATAAATAGGAGACTGTTTAAAATTAAAAATGATTTTAGGAGGGGATAATTTTGCTTGGAATTGTTTTAGTAAGTCACGGAAAATTAGCAAAGGAAATGTTAAAGTCTGCAGAAATGATTGTAGGTCCACAGGAAAATATAGTTACTTTAGCTTTAGAAGCTAATGATGATCCTATGAATTTAAAAGAAACTATAAAAAAGTCAGTAAAAGAAGTTAAAGGTAAAGAGGGAGCAATTATATTAGTAGATTTAATGGGAGGTTCTCCAAGTAATGCATCTGCCTATGTAGCTAAGGAGGGTATTCCAGTTATTACTGGCATGAATTTATCTATTTTATTAGAACTTATTGGGATGAGATATAGTCTAGTTGATGAGGTTGTTGAACATATTATTCAAATAGGAAAAGAAGGTATTATAGATATAAGAAAAATTTTTTAGAGGGGGGTCTATAGATGTTAGAACATATGAGAATAGACAATAGATTAATCCATGGCCAAGTTACAACTAGTTGGGTTGGAGCAATAGGAGCAGACTTATTAATAGTTGTAAATGATGAAGTTGCAAAGGATCCTATTCAAAAACAAATGTTACCACTAGCAGCAAGGGGAGTTAAAACATTAGTATTATCTATCAAAGAAGCTATTAATTATATCAAAGGAAATAAAAGTAAAGATAAAATTATGGTTATTGCCAAATTTCCTAAAGATGCACTGTTATTATTAGAAGCTGGATTGAAACCAAAGGAAATAAATGTAGGAAATCAAGCTCCTTTACCTGGCTCAAACTATAAAATGGTTACTAAATCAATTGCTGTTACCCCTAAGGATGCTATAATCTATAGAAGAATGGAAGATTTAGGATTTTATTTAACAACGCAGATGATGCCTTCTAACTCACCAAAAGGGTTTATAAAAATTATTACTAATAAGGGTTTATAAATTAAAAGGGGGGACTTTTTTTGATAAATTCAAATGCTTTTTTTAAAAATGTTGAAAAAAATATAGAAAAATTAAAATATACACAAAAGGATAATATAATTGAAGCTGCTAAAATATTAACTGATAGGTTGTTAGATGATGGTGTTGTACATATATTTGGTACTGGACATTCAAAGTGTTTTGCCATGGAAATGTGTAATAGAGCAGGCGGATTAGTACCAATGCATAGGATTACATTGGATGACTTAGCGTTAAAGGGTATTATTAAAGGAGTTGATTTAAAGGATCCTACATTAGAAAGAAGAACTGATGTAGCTTATAAGTTATGGAATCTTTATAAAATACAAAAGAATGATGCCTTTATCATAGTTTCAAATTCAGGAAGAAACGGTTCTATTGTAGAGTTTGCATCCATAGTAAAGGAAAGGAAAATGCCATTAATTGTAGTAACTTCATTAAAACATACAGAAAGTGTTGACTCTAGACATCCAAGTGGAAAAAAACTTTATCAGTATGGAGATGTAGTTATAGATAATTGTGGACCAAAAGGAGATGCCCTGATACCTTTAGAAGGAATTGATATAAAGGCCTGTTCAGTATCTTCAATAACAGGAGGATTTATAGCACAGGCTTTAACTGCTGAAATAATTAAAGGTTATTTAGATAAAAACATAAATCCACCAATATTAATTAGTTTTAATGTTGATGGTGCTGATGAACATAATCAAAAACTACTTAAAAAATATGAAGGAAGGATATAAGGAATATAAGTAGAACTATTCTTATAAGAAACTAAAGAAACAATGATAAATAGGTATAGATTACAAACAAATAAACTATATCTATTAATGGAGGTGTATTATTTGAAAATAAACTATTCTTTGATAGGTTTAGGTGGTATAGCAAAAATCCATCTTATGGCCTTAAAAAACATGCCTTTTTTAGACTTACAAAAAAATAATCAAATTAACTTTACAGGATTATTGACTACAAATAAAAAGAAGAATTATAATTATGCACACTCTTTAGGATTTAAAAATATTGTTGAATCCTTAGATGATTTATTTAAAATACCAAAATTAGATATGGTTGATATATGTACTCCTAATTATTTACACAAAGAACAGCTACTTACTTCTATAAAATATAATAAAAATGTATATTGTGAAAAACCATTAGCATTAAGTAGTAAAGAAGGAAAAGTTATATTAGAAGCACTTAATAATAAGAATTTATATAATCAAATGGGTTTTGTTTTAAGATTTTTACCAACTGTTTTATATACTCGTAGTATTATAGATAATAATTTACTCGGTAAAATATATGCTATACGGGGGGAGATTTACCATTCAAGTTATCTAAAATCAAATAAAAAAATCACATGGAGATTAAAAAAAGATAAAAGTGGAGGGGGAGCACTGGCTGATTTAGGAAGTCATATAATAGATTTATTTCATTTTCTTTTAGGAGATATTGAAACAGTTCAAGCTTTTACAGAGACTATAATTAAAAAAAGACCAACAGAAGATGGAGATATAAAAAGGGTAGATGTGGATGATTGGGCACTTTTAATGCTTAAATTTAAAGCAGGTATAAAGGGTACTTTAGAAGCTTCAAGGGTAGCTGTGGGTAAAGAAGGTACTAGAGTAGAAATATATGGTGAAAAAGGTTCAGTTATTATTGATACAAAAAATCCTTATTATCCTAAATTCATTGATAAAAATTCTAGGGTTGTATATATTGATGATATGTTGTTAGAAAAGGATGAAGAAATAAGTGAATTATTTAAAATGTATCCAAATCCAAAACTTTCTCAAGGATTTATGGTTGATGCCCATACAGCAAGTTTAGCATGCTTTATAAGTTCAATAATAAATAATAGAAAAAATGCTTATTTACCAGACTTTAAGGAAGGTTATAAGGCTCAAAAGGTTATAGATTATGCATATATTTCGTCAACTAATGGTGGAATACCAATTTTTATAGAGTATTAAAGTTAGGTTTTAATATGTTAAAAGCTGTAATATTTGATATGGACGGAGTGAAAATAGTAGATTTTATTGATAAATTACAACTCTAAGGGAATTGTAATATAAGATTCTAAAAATGGTATAAAAGTAGTTAAACGGTTTGAAATGAAATGTGTTGAGGATAATTTAGTCTTTAAGATTTATCAAGTACAGATAAGGTTATTAGCATAAGGAGATGTTTTAATGAAAATACTCATAAAAAATGCTAAAGTTATAACTCCTTTAGTAGTATTAAAAAACTACTCAGTATCTATAGAAAATAAAAAAATAAAGGATATAAAAAAGAGTGGTAGTTTTAATGAGAATAATTTTGACAAAATAATAAATGTAGGTAATAAATATCTTTCTCCAGGATTTATAGATATACATAATCATGGAAATTCTGGTTATGATACAATGAATTCTACATTTAAAGCCATAGATTCAATAGCTAAATTTCATCTGAAAAATGGAGTTACTGGATTTTTACCTACAACTATGACAGCTTCATATAAAAAAATAAAAGAGGCTATAAAGAATGTTGCAGATTTTATAGAGGATAAACAAAATAAAAACTCACAGGTTTTAGGTTTATATGTAGAGGGACCTTATTTTTCTCAAATAAAAAAAGGTGCTCAACCTACTAAATATATAAAAAATCCAGACATAGAAGAAGTAGAGAAACTTATTAAAATATCTAATGGAAATATAAAGGTAGTGGCATTAGCTCCAGAACTTCCAGGTTCCCTTGAAACAATATCATATCTTAAAAAGAGGGGAATTACTGTTTCTACAGGTCATACTAATGCTACTTATTCACAAACTAAGGTTGGTATTGAAAGGGGAATTACACAGGCTACACATTTATATAATGGTATGAGGGAATTTTCCCATAGAGAACCAGGAGTATTAGGAGCAATACTAACAGATGAAAGAGTTGCTTGTGAGATAATATGTGATAGAATACATTTACATGATGCTGCTATTAAGATTGCAGTAAAGATGAAAAATATAAATGATATAATACTTATCTCAGATGCGATGATGGCAACAGGGCTTAAAGATGGAGAATATACATTAGGTAGTCAAAAGGTTATTGTAAAAAATGGTGAAGCTAGACTTTCTAGCGGTAATTTAGCAGGCTCTACCCTTACATTAAATAAGGCAGTCTATAATATGGTTCATTTTGTAGATATACCATTAAAAGATGCAGTACGTATGGCCACCTTAAATCCAGCTAGATCCTTGGGGGTAAATAAGAGAAAAGGAAGTATAGAAATAGGAAAAGATGCTGATTTAATAATTTTTGATGATAATATAGATATCTCTATTGCTATGGTAAATGGAAAAATATTATATAGTAAAAAGAAGTAACAAAAAGAAGCTCCCATAAGGGAGCTTTTACTTTAATCCTGCTTTTCAAATAAGTCTTTACCTGCACCACATACAGGACAAACCCAATCATCAGGTAAATCTTTGAAAGGTGTATTAGGTTTAATGCCCCCTTCAGGGTCTCCTTCAGCAGGGTCATAAACATAGCCACATGGTACACATACATATTTATCCATAACAAAATACCTCCTTTAAATTTATCATCTAAATAAATAATACCCTATTAAATTTTTTATAAACTTAAATATAAAAAATATTTAGATTATAAAAACGTTTTCCTGATAATAGTATGGGTATATATAATAATAATAAATTAAAAGATTATTCATTTTTTATATGGGTAAAATATTATATGGATGGAATTATTTTTAAAATTAATCATAAATGGATGTGATATAGTTGTGCTATAAAATAAGCAAATCTTTATCTAGCGATCTTATGAAAATTAAACATGACTTAGAAATGATTATAAACAATTTAAAAGAAGTACTAAGGGATGAAACCTTAGTTTTTGATGCTAGATTAATTATCGATGAACTTATTTGCAATGGAGTTATACATGGAAACAAATCAGATGAAACAAAAAAAGTAAAGCTAAATATAGAGATTTCAGATAGCCTTATAAAAATAGAAGTTATGGACCAGGGAGAAGGTTTTGTATACAATAAAGAAGATTATGATCCTATGAAGCTAACTTGTAATGGTAGAGGACTTAAAATAGTAGATGGATTAAGTGATGAATTTATTATCCAAAATAATAAGGCGATTTCTATAAAGTATCTAAAAAAGTAGAAATTTTATGGGTTAAAACTTCCCCATAAGTTTTCTACTTTTTTAGTATTAGGTGTTTAAATATATTATCTATATTTGTTTATTTATAAAGGTTAAGGGTAATTAAATTAATGAAGATATTACAAGGAGGAATTTAAATTGAATATTTATCAGTTTGCTATGGACATGGAATTAGATGGAAAAAGATTTTATGAAGAATTAATGGGTAAAGCTAATGATAAAGGTCTTAAAAATATTTTTAAAATGTTAGCAGAAGATGAAAAGAAACACCACGATATTATAAAAGAAATGAGAAATAAAGGTGATATTAATGTAGATTTTAAAGATTTAGGAAATACAGATAATATATTTGAAAAATTAGAAAAGAATAAAGAAAATTTCAGTCTAGATAAGTCTGAAATAGAAGTATATAAACATGCATTAGATATTGAAGATAAAAGTATAAATTTTTATAACAAGCAATTTGAAAAAGCAAAGGAAGAAACCGAAAAAAAAATATTTAAGACTTTAGTAGAGGAAGAAAAGAAACATAAATCAATACTAGAAAACATAATAGATTTTGTTAATGAACCTAATAAAAAGATAGGTAAAAAGTCAGAAAATGCTGATCCTGAATTTGCAAGATTTGAATCAGAAATAGATTAAACCTCCGATTTTGGAGGTTTTTTATTTTGATTTTTTTTAATATTTAAACATAAAAAATGTGATATATGAAAAAAATATATAATGAAAAAATAAAAAGAAAGGTTGTTTTATAATGGGAGATATTATCAATACTATCAAAGAAAGAAGAAGTGTAAGAAAATACAAGAATATAGACGTTCCTAAAGAGAAAATCAAAAGAATATTAGAAGCAGCAAATTGGGCACCATCCAATGCAAATAGTCAGCCTTGGAAATTTTATGTGTTAAAGAAAGAATATCTTAATAAGGTAAGTAATGTTTTCTATAAGTGGTCTAAAGAATATATTCCAAAGGCTGATTATATTCCAGAGAATAAAAAAAATGATATGATCGAGTATTCAAAAAATTTCGGTGGGGCACAGAATCTAATAGTTGTTACCTATCAAGCTTATGAAAGTGATAAACATAGAACTGAAGAGTCTTTGATGGCTTCATGTGCAGCTGTTCAAAACATATGCTTAGCAGCTAAGGAAGAAGATTTAGGAACTGTATGGATTACAGGACATGTAACCCATGACCCTGAAACAAGAAATATTTTAAATTTAAATAATAACGAAAAAATAGCTGCTATAATACCAGTAGGGTATCCAGCTATTAATCCTCCAGCACCACCTAGGGAAGATAGTAATTTAGTAGATAAGGTTAAATGGATGGGATTTTAGAAACTGAGTTATCTCAGTTTCTTTTTTTTACTATTGTTATTACCTAAGTAAAGATGCTATAATAATTAAATGAGTAAAAGTAATAAAAGGAGGGGTTTTGTAATGAAAAAACATGACGTTATCGAAGCGGTTATAGAAGATGTGAAGTTTCCAAATAAGGGTATAGCCTTCGTTGAAGATAGAAAAGTTATAATTAAAAATACATTAAAGGGTCAAAGAGTAAAAGCTAGAATTACAAAAAAGAAAAATAAAAAAATCAAGGCTAAAGTACTTGAAGTTTTAGAAAAAGCACCCTTAGAAAAGGAAGCAGATTGTAAACATTTTAATGAATGTGGAGGATGTTCTTATCAAAACTTACCATATAAAGAACAGCTTAATATGAAAAAAGAACAAGTAAAAAAATTACTTAAAAATGCAGGTATTGAAGAATATGAGTTTTTAGGGATAGAGTCAAGCCCGAAGGAATTTGATTATAGAAATAAAATGGAATTTACATTTGGTGATGTTGAAAAAGATGGACCTTTAGCACTGGGAATGCATAAAAAAAATAAGTTTTACGAAATGGAAACTGTAACTGGATGTAATATTGCTGATGATGATTTCACTGATATATTATCAATAGTATTAGAATATTTTAGAGAAAAAGAAGTTCCTTTTTATCATAAAAAAACCCATAAAGGAGTTTTAAGACACTTAGTATTAAGAAAAGCAGAAAAAACTGGGGAAGTTTTAATTAATTTAGTTACAAGCTCACAAAAGGAACTAGAGCTAAATGATCTTGTTGAAAGAATTAAAAATATAAAGTTAAAGGGAAATTTAATAGGATTTCTTCACACTATAAACGATAATGTAGCAGATATTGTACAAAGTGACGAAACTAAGGTTATTTATGGTAGAGATTATATTACAGAGAAAATTTTAGGTCTTGAATTTAAAATTACAGCATTCTCTTTTTTCCAAACAAATTCTTCAGGTGCTGAAAAACTATATAATATTGTTAGAGATTTTGCTCAATCGGATAAAAGTAAGACTGTGTTTGATCTTTACTGTGGTACAGGTACAATAGCACAGATAATGTCACCAATATCTAAGAAAGTTATAGGTATAGAAATTGTAGAGGAAGCTATAGATGCAGCTAAGAAAAATGCAGAATTGAATAATTTAGATAATTGTGAATTTATAGCCGGAGATGTTTTAGAAAAAGTTGATGAAATAAAAGTAAAACCAGATATTATTATTTTAGATCCACCTAGAATGGGAATTCATAAAAAAGCTATTGAAAAGATAATAGATTTTAATGCTAAGGAAATAGTATATGTATCATGTAAACCTACATCATTAGTTAGTGATTTAGAAAAGTTTATAGAAAGAGGATATGAGGTTAAGAAAGTTAAATGTATGGACATGTTTCCGCATACCCCTCACGTGGAGACAGTCGTGTTGATAGTCGCATCCAGCTAAGCTTTCAAATGCTAGCTGGTGTAAGTCTAGTCTGAGTAAGAGTCAAGTCGCTCAGTAGCTAATAAGGTATGGAGTAATCTGTGCCTTGAAACGTTATGAAAAACTCTATAAGTTATACTGTTATATATTTTGGCTATACTTATCATATATTGGATATCCTTTTATTATGGGGGGAAGAGTGTGGTGACTCTTCCCTTGTTGTATTTTAAGGACTATTACCATCTTGTCCTACTTTATACAAATAATGCAGATTAAATAATCTTACTTATACTTAGTCAGATTATTTAATCTGCATTTATTTAATTAGGATAATATAATTTAACTTATTTTTAGGAGTATTAGGTTGAAATAAACTGCCATATAACAACTATGACTGCTTATCAATTGCTCATTAAAATATGATACCTTTATATTTTTTGACCTAATATAAATTTAGACATAACAATTGCCCTATATTGTGGTGGAAAAATTAAAGGTACAGGTGCGTCTCAATCATAAAATCCCATTAATTTATTTTCTACTGTTAATATTTTATTATTTACAAAGTAAGTAGTCGGTGTAATTATGATGTTTACAATACTTCCATCTCTTCTTTGTATAGTCATTAACTTATAGCATCCCCGTTGAATGTTCGATTTATGACCATAAATCACTAATCATGGTAATGATACCGTAAAAAGAATCAAAGGTAGTCATTTCTACTCCTCCATATTTATTTAGACTTGTTTTCAATGTATTTTATGTAGGATTCAGACTTTATGTTTCTTGTGTTTAAAATTTTTACTGTAAAGTTAAGGATCATGCTATTTATATTTACCACAACCTATGTATTGAGATGTTTTGCTATTTTATCATTCATAACACCAGCAAGGCACATAAACTATCTAAGTTGGCTTACTTTAATGAGTGAACTAAACATATAAGATTGTTGTTATTAAATATATTAAGCACCTTATATAAAAAATATGGTATAATATAGTCAAATACTTTGAAAATTCATAGTATAGAAATAAATGGCATAATTTATTGTAAAAAGTTAGAAAAATAATTTAAGAATATAATAATAATTTTTATAATTGCTATGATTAATTTAGTTATATATTTATTATCAATAATAGTTTTTGGTTATATAGATTAGGATTTTGCTAATAAAAAAGATAAATATGTATAGAAGATAGGATATAAGTGAGAAGGTGATGCAAATGCAAGCTAAAGATAGTTTACTTACTACAAAGATTGAACCGCCTCAAATTGGTGTTGAAATTATTTGGAGAGAGAGATTGATTAAAAAATTTGATGGATTCAAAGTTAGAAAATTAACTATAGTATCAGCTCCTACTGGATATGGTAAAACTGTATTGATTTCTCAGTTTGCTACTCAGGTGGATATACATGTTGTTTGGTATCAATTAGATGAATTTGATAATGAGTTGATTACATTTATTCGATATTTTATTGCTAGCATATCAAGAAACATTCCAAATTTTGGTGTACAAGCCTTAAATTTTGCTGATCAATATAAGGATCTTTCCAAGCAAATACATTCGATAGTTATTCTTATTGTGAACGAATTAGAAGAGAGGGCAAAGGAAGGACTTGTAGCTATTTTAGATGATTACCACTTTATCAATGAGATATCTATACATAAATTTGTTGAAGAATTAATCCGATATCTTCCTAAAGGAGTACATTTAGTAATTTCAAGTCGTTATGTTTTACCAATGAATCTTGCTCGGTTGAAAGCTCATGGCTTGGTAAATGAAATTATATGTAATGATCTAAAATTTAGTCGAGCTGAAACTAGTAAGTTTGCTAAGTATCACAAAAATAATATTATTTCAGAAGATATAATAGAGAAGGCTCAAATAGAAACTGATGGTTGGGCAGTTTCATTGTCATTTTTAAAGACTTTGTTTTTACAAATGGAAGAAGATAAAAGGGATTTATCTTTAATACAATGGAAAAATCGTGAAAAAGTATATAAATATTTTGAAGAAGAGGTGTTTTGCCATTTACCAGAAAAAGTACAAGCATTTTTGATAAATACATCTATACTTGATGAGATTACACCTACTATTTGTAATGATTTAATTGAAGAAAAAGATACTAAAGAAATACTGGAAAATTTAAAATATCAAAATATTTTTTTAACGAAGATTGAAGGTAAGGAAGAAACTTATAGATATCAACATCTATTTCAAGATTTTTTAAAAAAACGCTTAAATAGAAAAAGTACAAAAATTTTGAAAATGGAGCAATTAGCTACTTCAAAAGGTAAAATGAAAGATGATGTGTGGATTAAAGTCTATTGTTTTGGAACCTTTGAAGTATTTGGTAAAAATGATGTTAAACCCGTACAATGGAAAACTACAAAGGCAAAGGAAGTATTTGCTTATCTAATTAAGAATTCTAATAAAATAATAAGTAAAGAAAAAATACTAGAGGATATATGGCCTGACATGGATCCTAAAAAAACCTCAACTTGGTTGCATACATATATTTATCAAATTAGAAAAGTTATGAAGAAATTGGGTATAGAAAAAGGTTTAATATATAAAAATGGGGGATATTCATTAAAAAGAAAAGGCATAAAAATTGATATGGATGAGTTTGAAAATCTTTTTAATTATTCTATGATAGAGGGAATAATTAATCCAATTGAGTATTTGGAGAAGGCTATTTCATTATATAGAGGAGAGTATTTAGAAGGGTTGGATAATAAATGGATTGTTGAAGAGAATAATCGTTTGCAATATATATATATATCTGCATTGGAAAGACTAGCAAAACTACATATGGAAGAGCAAGAATATATAGATGCAATAAATTATCTAAATATTATTCTAGAAAAAAATCCTTTACTAGAAAAAGCTCATAAAATGTTAATAGTTATATTTGAAAGAATCGGAGATAGAATTGCAGCTATTAATCATTATGAAAATTATTGTAAAATATTAAAAAATGAACTGGGTATTGAGCCTAGAAAAGAAATGGAGGGTTTATATTATAATCTTATAAAAAATAATGACAATAATAAAAAGTACCCTATAGGATAGACGATTTAATAAATCTATCCTATAGGGTACTTTAATATATAATTATATTAATTACTAGGTGATGGGACAGAGAATAATGAGATGAATTATTCTCGAAAGATGAAATTGAAATTTAAGTAAAAATAAATTTGTTAAAAAGATTATACCGAAAGCTATTACATATACTGATAAATTTAAGAAAGTTTTTATAGGTGAAAATGAATCAGGAAAATTTCCTAGAGAAATATTTGAAGAATGTGGTTTAAGCATAGAAATTTTAGGCATGAAAAGAGTTAAATCAGCTGGTGGCAGATGGCGTGCTGCATATAGAAATGAAGGTGTCGCTAGACTTAAAGATACTAGAAAATATAATACAGGAAGACCAGCAGAAAAAGAATTATCTATTGAAGAAAAATATAATCTAATAGGCAAATTATCAAGAAACATAGACTAAAAAATATGCTATCGCATTTATGTGAAATATCTAATGTATCTCGCTTAGGGTTTTACAGATATTTTTCAAAACCAGCTGTAGAAAAAAGATTACAACGAGAATCATCAGATATTATTGGAATAATTTACAACTTAAAACGAATTAGAAGAATAATGAAGAAGTAATCTATATTTTGTCCTATAAGAAAAGCAAATCCATACCGAAGAATGATGAAGGCAACCAAAGAACATTCTACAAAACCTAATTTATTGAATCGACAATTTAAACAAGGTATTCCAGGAAAAGTGTTACTAAAAGATATTACATATTTAAAATATAAATATGGTAAAACAGCGTATTTATCAACAATAAAAGATGCTTAACTAATGAAATTGAAGCACATAAAGTCTCGAATAGTCTTAAGCTTGATATTGTTAAAGATACAATAAAGAATCTCAAAGAAAATTCCAAAGTTAAATTTCACAAAGATACATTTACTCATTCAGATCAAGGTTTACATTATACAAGCTCGATATTTCAAAAGATAGTGAAGGAAGTAGGATTAGGACAATCAATGTCTAGACGAGGAAACTGTTGGGATAATTCTACACAGGAATCATTTTATGGCCATTTTAAAGATGAAGTTAACACTAAGAAATGTAAGACACTTGAAGAACTTAAAGTGTGTATAGATGAATATATGGATTATTATAATAACTATAGGTATCAATTGAACTTAAAAAAGATGACTCCTGCGCAATACAGAAATCATCTTAGTTTAAGCTAGCCCTTTTTTAAAACTGTCCTTGACAAAGGATAAATTTTATAAATAGAAAAGATATGGTTTTTTATTTAGAATTTATTTAGAATTTATTCAGAATTAAATGATAACATAAGGCATTATTAAGCTTTTATGTATAAAGTACAATAGAAATATATTGAAGATAGAAATAGTATTAGCTAAGGACATAAACCTATATGGTAAACGAATATAGATGATTGACAAAAGGATTTTAAAGTTATCCACAGAAAAGAAATAAAAAATATAAAAAATATAAATTATACACAAAAAAATGAGCATAGAAAATAAGCCAACATAAGAGTAGGCTTTAAAAATATTTGATTTTCCAGTTAAATATTTCAGATGAAATGAATCTTTATGCAATAAATTTAGTTAACTTA
>VEND01000172.1 GCA_009711765.1 Bacillota bacterium
TTAAGAGTTGATTTTACTTAGTCAATAAAATTATACCTTATTTCAGGGGGGTGGCAAGCATTTTATATATAAATATGTAAAAATAAAGGTTTTGTTAAGATTTTTAGCAAAAACTTTTGACAAAACCAATAATAAAAGTGAGGGTTAAAAATGAAAATATTATTAACTGGAGCAAACGGCTTTTTAAATTCAAGGATCAATAAAAGATATAATGAAAAACATGAGATAGTTCCTTTAACAAGAAAAGATTTAGATATTACAGACTTTAAAAGGGCAGAAAAAATAATAAAAAGTGAAAATCCAGATATCATTATCCATGGAGCTGCAATGTCTGAGACTAAATTATGTGAGGATAATCCTAAATTAGCTTATAAGGTAAATGTTGATGGGGCTTTAAATATTTTAAAATCATCAAAAGAAATAAAAGCAAAATTAATATTTTTAAGTAGTGAACAAGTGTTTAATGGAAATGAAAATAAAGGACCTTTTAAAGAAGATGATAAAGCATATCCTAATACGATATATGGAAAAACTAAATTAGAGGCTGAAAGCCTATTAAAAAAAGAGGGGGATGATTTAGTTATTTTAAGATTAAGTTGGATGTTTGGGTTAGCTGAAAGAAATACAACAAATAACTCAAATTTATTTTGGAGATTATTATCTAATATTATTAAAAATGAGTCTATAAAGGTATCAGATAACGAATTTAGAGGCATAACCTATGTATATGATTTAATTGATAATTTAGAAAGTATATTTAATCTTAAAAGTGGAATATATCATTTTGGCTCAGATAATGATTTAAGTACTTATGATATCTCCTATTTAGTTTTAAAAGAAATAGGTTTAACTGATAAAAGAATTAAAAGGGTATTAATAAAGGATACTTTAAAATATAAAAATAAAAAAAGAGATTTAAGAATGTCTTATGAAAAGATAAAAAGAGAAGGTATTAATATAAAAAAATCTAAAGAAAGTGTTAAAGATGCTTTAAAGGAATTTAATTTCTATCTTTAAAGTTATCTATTGTGGCAATTTATAAATATATTAATAATTTCTTCATTCTTAAAGGATAATATATTAAAAGAAATGGTTTATACTTTGTAGTAATTTAGATACTTTTAGGGGTATTTATAAACAAGTTCCACATTAATCTGTAAAGAACTATTACCTTTAAAACGTGGAAAACAAGGGATTTATATGATAATATGTAGTTAATATATAGATATATTATTAAAACATTACCACATTTAATTTTATGGGGTGTTAATATGGAAAATTTTCCGAATGATAGATGTGTTGAGATTATAAGTATTTTAATAAATGAAGAAAAACCAATCACAATAAATAAGATAGCAAATAAATTAAATGTCTCTAGTAAAACAATAAGAAATGATTTAAATAAATTAAATGATAAATTTATTGATAATAAAGATATTAAAATAGAAAAAAAACCAAGGGTCGGAGTATGGTTAAATGCTAGTTTAAAAGGCCGGGACGCTCTAATAAATAAAATTAATAAAAACAAAGTATATAATAAACCTTATTCCCAAGATAAAAGACATATATATATAATTAAAAGACTATTACAATCTAATAAATCTTTAACTATGAAAAATATTGCTGATGAATTATTTGTAAGTAGAGTTACTATTCATAAGGATTTAGAGGAAGTAGAAAGATGGTTAAGTAAATATAATTTAACTTTAAAAAGAAAACAAAATTATGGTATTGAAGTTTTAGGAGATGAAAAAAACTGGAGAAAAGCTGCAGCTGATTTATTAGTAATATTAAAAAATGATGAAGAATTAAAGGATATGCTTTCAGAGAGTGAGGATATTGACCCTACCATAAGAATTGATTATGAAAATTTTATTCAGATGAAGGAATTGTTTCCTGATGTAGATTTAAGAAAAATTGAAACTATACTTATAGAAGCTGAGAAGAATCTTGACTTTTTATTAGCTGATGAAGCTTTTCAAGGATTATTAGTTCATATAGCAATAAGTATGAAAAGATTAAAGCAAAATAAGGATATTTCAATGGATGAAAATCAACTACTAGCAATTAAGGATAAAAATGAATATAAAGTAGCTAAATGGCTAGCAGAAAAAATAGAAGAGAAATTTAATATAACTATTCCAGAATCTGAAGTAGGATATATAACTTTACATGTATTAGGAGCAAAGGTACAAGAAGATTTACACATGAAAGAAACTAAGGATATATTAGATAATATTGATTCAAAATTATTAGAACTTGCAAAGGAAATTATAGCTTTAATAGAAAATATCCTTTCAGTTGATTTTAGTGAAGATGAAAAATTATTAACAGGATTAGTCCTTCATTTAAGACCTGCAATAAATAGACTTAAATATGGCCTAACTTTAAGAAATCCTTTATTAGAGGATATAAAAATGAAATTTCCAAGTGTCTTTGGAGCTGCTTGGGCTTCAAGTGTATTGTTTGAAAAATATTATGGAGTAAAGGTACAAGAAGAAGAAATAGGATATATATCAATCCATATAGGAGCAGCTTTAGAGAGGTTAAATAATAAGACTAGGGCAGTTATTGTTTGTAGTAGTGGAATAGGTACAGCCCAATTAGTTGCAGTAAGATTAGAAAGGGAAGTTAATGAATTAGAAATAGTACACACTACTTCTGTTCATGATATAAAGAATATGAATACTTTAGATTTTGATATTGTAATATCAACAATACCACTTAATTTTAAATCAAAACCAACTATTAAAATAAATCCTCTTGTAACAGAAAGAGATGTAAAAAAGGTAAAAAAATATATAAAAAATGTAGAGGAGACTAGAAATTTTAATAAGATAGAGCTAGAAGATAAAAAGAGTCAATTATTTAAAGAAGATCTTATATTTAAAAATTTAAAGATAGAAAGTGTAGAGGAAGTTATAAAAAAATTAGGAAATAAACTAGTTTCTAAAGGATATGTAGATAAAGATTTTATAAAGTCTGCTCTAGATAGAGAAAATATTACTTCTACAGCTGTAGGTAAAGGCGTTGCTATTCCCCATGGCACAGAGAAATTAGTAAATAAATCAACTATTGCCGTTGCAATATTAAATAAACCTATAAATTGGTCAGGTAATAAAGTTGATATAGTATTTTTATTAGCTCTTAATTTTGAGACTGGAGATTCTATAAGAAAGTTTTTTAGAGGTTTTTATTCCATGTTAGATAATGAAAAAACATTGAATAATTTAAGAAATAATAATAAAAAAAGAGATTTATTAAATATCCTCACAAGAAAGGATGAAAAATAATGGGAAACTTATTTAATAAAAAACTTATAAATTTAAACTTAAAAGCTAATACAAAGAAAGATGCAATTAAGGAATTAGCAAGTTTAATAGATAGTGAGGATAGACTTAATAACTATGATAAATATGTGGATAGTGTACTTAAAAGAGAAAAATTATCCACAACAGGAATAGGATTTCATATAGGAATCCCCCATGGTAAATGTAAAGATGTAAAAAAAACCACCATTGCCTTTGGGAGAAGAAAAGAAGGGATTAATTGGGATTCTTTAGATGATAAACCTGTAAAAATTATATTTTTATTAGCAGTGGCTGAAAAATTTGCCTCTAATGAGCATTTAAAAATTTTATCTTCACTATCAAAGAAGTTACTGGATAAAGAATTTAGAGAAAAACTTTTAAATTTAGAAAGTGAAGATGAGATATTAAACTTATTAACAAATGTTTTTAACAAGGCTTTAAATAAGTAACTTTAAGGGTGGTATAAATGAAAGTATTAGCGGTAACAGCTTGTCCTACTGGGGTTGTAAATACTTATATGGCTGCTGAGGCTTTAAAGAGAGCTTGTGAAAAATTTGGGCTTGAAATTAAAGTAGAAACCCAAGGTTCTATTGGAATTGAAAATAAAATTACAAAAGATGATATATTAGATGCAGATGCAGTTATATTAACAAAGGATATACCAATAAAAAATAAAGAAAGGTTTAATGATTTACCTATTATTAAAGTAAGTGTTTCAGATGCCATAAAAAAGGCAGAATCAATAATAATAAAAGTTAAAAAATAATATAAAATTTTTAGGAGGTTTTTAAAATGAAAGAGATTAATATTAAATTAACTAATGACACAGGACTTCATGCAAGACCAGCTAGTATATTTGTTCAAAAGGCATCAAAATTTGAAAGTGATATAACTTTAATTAAAGATGGAAATGACTATAATGGTAAAAGTATTATGGGAATTTTAAGTATGGGTGGAGTTAAAGATGATGAAATAACTATAAAGGCAGAAGGTAAGGATGAAAAGGAAGCTATAGATGCATTAAAAGCATTAGTTGAAAATGATTTTAAATCATAGGAGGTCAAAATTAATGGAAGGTATAAAAGCATCCCCAGGAGTAGCTATAGGAAAAGCTTTAATAAAAAAAGAAGAAAAAGTAGATGTGAAAAATACAAAAATAGATGATATCCAAAATGAAATTAAGAAATTGAAAGATGCAAGAGAAGAAAGTAAAAAGCAAATACAAAAGTTATATGATCATGCACTTGAGAATATAGGAAAAGAAGAAGCTCAAATATTTGAAGCCCATATGATGATTATAGATGACCCAGAGTTTTTTGGACAGGTAGAACAAAAGATAAAAGATGAAAGTGTAAATGCTGCTTGGGCTTTAAAAACTGTTAGAGATACATTTGTAACTATGTTTGAAAATATGGAAAATGAATATATGAGAGAAAGAGCTTCAGATTTAAAAGATGTTTCAGGTAGGATAATAAAATTATTACTAGGTATAAAAATTACTGATTTTTCAAAATTAGATGAAGAAGTTATAGTTATTGCAAAGGATTTGACACCCTCTGATACAGCACAAATGGATAAAGAGAAGGTAATTGGTTTTGTAACTGAAGTAGGAGGAAAGACTTCCCATTCAGCTATAATGGCTAGAACTTTAGAAATCCCTGCTGTTGTTGGTGTTAAGGAATTATTAAGCACAGTAAAAAATGGAGACTTAGTAGTATTTGATGGTGAAGAAGGGGAAGTTTATATAAACCCTGAGGAAAGTGTAGTTAAAAAATATGAAAAGAAAATGAAGGAATATGAAGAATTTACAAAAAAATTAGAAGAACTTAAAGGTAAAGAAAGCATGTCAAAAGATGGAGTGAAGGTTGAATTAGCAGCAAATATAGGAACTCCTAAGGATGTAGATGGAATCCTTAGAAATGATGGAGAAGGAATAGGTCTATATAGAACAGAATTTTTATATATGGATAGAGATAAACTTCCAACTGAAGATGAACAATTTAAGGCCTATAAAGAAGTTTTAGAAAGAATGGAAAATAAACCTGTAGTTATAAGAACTTTAGATATAGGTGGAGATAAGGAACTTAGTTATCTAGATCTTCCAGAGGAAATGAATCCATTTTTAGGATATAGAGCAATAAGATTATGTTTAGATAAAGTTGAAATATTTAAAACACAATTAAGGGCATTATTAAGAGCAAGTATTTATGGAAATATTAAAATAATGTTTCCTATGATATCAAGTATAGAAGAGTTAAGACAAGCAAAGAAAATATTAGAAGAAGTTAAAAAAGAACTAATAAATGAAGAAATTAAATTTGATAAAGACTTAGAAGTTGGTATGATGATAGAGATACCAGCAGCGGCTATTTTATCAGATCAATTCGCTAAAGAAGTAGATTTCTTTAGTATAGGAACGAATGATTTAATTCAATACACAACAGCAGTTGATAGAATGAACCAAAATATCTCTAACCTTTATAATCAGTTTCACCCAGCACTTTTAAGATTAATAAAAACAGTTATAGATAATGGACATAAAGAAGGAATATGGGTAGGTATGTGTGGAGAAGTAGCAGGAGATCCTAAATTAATACCAGTGTTATTAGGGATGGGATTAGATGAATTTAGTATGAGTCCTATATCAATTCTAAAGGCTAGATGGATAATAAGTAAATTATCTAAAAAAGAAATGGAAAAGAAAGTAGATGAGATTTTAAATTTACCAACAGCTACTGATGTTGAAAATTATATAGATGAGTTTATTAATTAATAAAAGGCCTATTACAGGTCTTTTATTTTTTTTGGATATAATTTTTTAATTTGAAAATAATAATAAAAAGTCTAATTAAAGGAGAGATTATTTTGAAAGATAAAAATTCTTTAGAAAATATAATGCAAGTAATTAAAAGCATTGAAGATAATAATTGGGATAATTTAGATCTTGCTAATGGTGTAGATATGATGCTTATATCTAATAATAATGGAACAAGCAAAGATAAAATTTTAACAGAACAATTTGATGAATTAAGGGATAAATTAGAAGAAACAATAAATGCAACCAATGAGTTTTTATCAACTTTAAACGATGACGATTATGAATAGAAAAAGCCCTTTATGGAAATTTCCATAAAGGGCTTTTAATTTAATAAATTAGATATTTGTTTCTTTAGTAGATTATTTGATTTATAAGATGTGATTTTTTTATCTAGTTTAACAGTATTAAATGTTACTTTAAAAGAGTCTTCACTTAAAACATCAAAGGAATAACCAAAGGATTTTAATTTTTTGATTATAGTAGGAAGTGCTTTTAAGCTATTTTTCTTTCCGGCACTATCATGCATTAAAACTATTGAATTATTATATTTTGTAGACCATTTTAATACATTAAAAATAATTTGTTCTTTAATTGGGGAAGTAGGTGAAGAATCTGCAGCTGTAGCATTCCAGTCTATGTATGTATATCCTCTTTGTAATAGCTTTTTATTAATTTTAGTTATTAAATCTTTACCTTTATGGGGACTACTATTATTAGAACCCCCTGGTAATCTTACTATTTTAGGTTTTATTCCTGTTATTTCATATATGTTTTTTTCATTTTTATATAGATCTTTAAAAAAAGAACCTACATCTTTATATATTTTATTATAATCGTGACTATAGGTATGATTACCAATTTTATGGCCTTCTTTAATCATTCTTTTTAATATTTTTTTGCCATATTTAGTATTGTTTCCACAGACAAAGAATGTAGCTTTTATATTTTCCTTTTTTAATATATCTAATATTTTCTCTGTAATCCAACTAGGTCCATCATCAAAGGTTAAATATATAGTATCTGGATTTATATAGCTTTTAGGCTTTATTTTTTCGTATTCTTTCTTAAAATGTTCTTTTTTTTCTTTTAATAATTCTTCTTTTGTTTTCTCATTTTCTTTAGATTCATTCTCTTTTAATTCATCTTTATCTTCGGTTATTTTATTTGGATCTTTTTTTATGTCTTTTTCAGTTTCATTTTCATTATTTTCTTTTAGGGTATTATCTTTAGCATTTGTTTTTTCAGGTGCTTTATTATTATCATTTTCTTCATTATTTTCAGTATCTATTTTTTTTGTCTCATCAGTTTCTTTCAATGTATCAGTTGAGTCATCAGCATATAAGTATATAGGGTTTATAAAAAGTAAAAAACATAAAATAATCATTATTTTTTTCATAATGAAGCCTCCAATCATACAAATCTATTTTAACATTATTTACTTGATTTGTATAATTTAACTTGTTAAATATGATAACTTAATTATCCATAGAAAAGAAAACTGTAAATAGATGATATTTATTTAAATTTTCTTTATCTGGGTTATTTTCATTTTTTTCTACATATTTTTGTATAATTTTTTTTAGTTCATTTGCATCCTTATTAGATAAATAAATTTCTGAGCTAAAAATATCCTCTATTTTATTTTCCTTTTCTATGTTTGGATCCTCACTTTTTATTTCTTTTAGTATTGTTTTTTTACTTTTATCATAAATAGAAGAAATAGTTCTTTGAAACTCATTTAAAATTAATTTTTTAATTTCAGGATCTGTTTCATTATGATCTAGAGTATAGTTTTCTGCTGTTAAATTATAATATTTAGCTATTATACCATTGATTTCTTTAGTATCAACTATATGCAATATATCTACCTTTTCTAATTTTTTAACATGGTAATGAACCTTAGCTGGAGTTTCTTTCATCTTTTCAGCTATTTGTTTTACTGTTGCTGGTTTATTTAGTTTTTTTATTGTATTTAATATTTGTAGTCTATAGGGATTAGAAAATACTTTAATTTCTTCTAGTGTTGATAATATCTTTTGTTTTTTCATCTAAGTCACCTCTAAATAATTTTGTTATTATGATAAAAAAATAGTTATTAATTTAAATAACTTTTTATTATATCAGAAAACAATTTATCGTTATTATGAAGCCATTCACCGTGGCCTCCATTTACAAAATGAAAATTATAAAACTTACTTCCATTTAGTTTTTCTATGGTTTTCTTCTCTTCTTTAATTGCTTCAATAGGAGTCATGGAATCATCTTTACTTGCAAATATATAAAGAGTAACCTTGTTTTTTTCTAAGTTTTTTATTAGTTTTTTAAAATCTATTAAATCAGCTTTAAAATAATCATTATTAATTAATTTATCTAGATTATTATCATTATCTTTAACATTTTTAATTCCTTTATTAAATCTATCTTTAGAGATTAGACTTTCATCAAAATTATAATTCATTTTCTTTTGTTTTTTCTTTACCATTTTATTAAGTTTATCATCACTTAAGCCTTCAAGTAAATCTATATATGAAACTACTGAATTTAACTTAGAATCACTGGCGTTTAAAAGAATCTTAATAAAATCTTCGCTTGATTTTATATAATCATTAACTAAATTATCATTATCTAGGTTATTAATTAAATTATGGATTTGTTCTTCTGAATATGGACCAAATATATAAGCTAATGCATCTAATAGATATGTTCCTGAAACTTTTTTCTTGTCAGTGGATATTGAATGGGATTTATTTAGTTTAGATTTTAGCTTTTTTATTTTAACTAAATCTTTAGGATATTTTTTAAAATAGGAATTTATTAATTTATGGGTTTGTATTTTTATATTAACTTTCATAGTAATAGGGGAACATTCTCCATATCCATGGGATATTGCAGTTAAAACATAACTAGGATAAAGTTCCATATATTTTCTAACTATATGTCCTCCATAGCTTTCTCCAAATACAATCCATTTACCATTTTTCCCAAGTACTTTCTTTCTTATTTGTTCTACGTCGTAGGAGATATAACGGGCTGAGTAATATTTTAATTCTTCTAGAGTACTAGCTTTACTAGAAAATCCTGTTCCTCTTTGGTCTATGCATACTACATTTAGATTAGGGAAAAAATTTTTATTTTCTAAATGATTAAGGAAAGTATTTGTAAATCCCACTCCAGGTCCCCCATTAAAAAATACCATAAAGGGTGCATTTGGGATATTAGACTTTCTTATCATATAGAATATATCTAATTTTTTATTTTCAATACCCTCTTTATCTAAAGTTAAATTAGATTCACCAAATAATTTGCTTTTACACCACCCATATTCTGTTTTATCAATATTTTTTAATTTATTGATAGTTTCATTCAAAATAATCCCTCCACTATTAAAATATTTTTAACGATAAAATAATTTTAACGTTAATTTAATTTTACTCTTAAACTTTAAAAATGTCAATAAAAAACATAAAATCTGTAAAAACTATTAAAGATAAGAATATAAATGTATGAAAGGTGGGAAAAAATTGTTTATAAGACTATTAATAATTGCAATAACACCAGCTATATCTATAGGCTTAGCTGTATATTTAAGTGATAGATATGATAAAGAACCCTTTCATTTATTATTGAAAACTTTTTTATTTGGAGCTTTAATAGTTATACCTGTTATTGTGGTAGAGAGAATATTAACTGGTTTAAATATTTTTCCTGGAATTTTTAATATTGCTTTTACAGCCTTTATTGTTGCTGGATTTACGGAAGAATTTTTTAAAAGAGAGGTAGTTTTAAGGTTAGTATATAAAAGTAAGGATTTTAATGAAAAGTTAGATGGAATTGTATATGCTGTATTTTCAGCTTTAGGTTTTGCAACAGTTGAAAATGTAATGTATCTTTTAAAATTTAGTAGTTATAATCCCTATATAGGAATATATAGAGGGATATTATCTGTTCCTGCCCATAGTGTTTTTGCTGTTACAATGGGTTATTATCTATCCTTAGCAAAATATTCAGACACTAGAAAAGAAGAGATTAATTATTTGAAAAAATCATTATATATTCCAATGATTTTACACGGATTTTTTAATTTTATTTTAATGGCAAAGATACAATTACTTGCTATACTTTTTATACCATATGTATTATATTTATGGAAAAGTAATCAAAGTAAATTAAATAGATATATTAAAGAATCTAAAATAAAACATGATATTAATAATAAAAAGTGAAAGTAGTTGTTAGTTATAGCTTTTTTTGGTATTATCAGAATATAAATATTTTTAAGGAGAAATGAGATGAAGAATAAATATATTTTGCCGATGATATTTTTCTTTTTAATTGTCATGTTCTTAGGTGTTTATATTTCTGATAATTACAATGAGGATGTTAAAAAGTATGGTTTTAATATTAAAGATTATCAAAATAAACTAATTAAAAAGGGAAAATATAAAGATATTTTTACAAATTTAAATGATAGTAAAAATAATCCTAGTAAAATTAACATATCAATATCTGCTGTTGGAGATATAATGTTTCATACTCCCCAGATAAAAGCAGCTTTTAAAGAAGGAGTATTTGATTTTACAAATAATTTTAGTAAAGTTAAAAAGTATATTGAATCTTCTGATTTAGCCCTTGCTAATTTTGAAAGTGTAACTGCAGGAAATGAACATAGATTTAGAGGATATCCTACATTTAATAGTCCAAAACAAACTTTAGATGCTATAAAAGACGCAGGCTTTGATATTTTATCTACTGCTAATAATCACTCTATTGATATGGGAAAAGAAGGGATAATAGATACAATAGATTATATAAATAAACTAAATCTTAAAAACGTTGGAACCTATAAAACTCCAAATAAAAAAGTATTAACAGAGGATGTAAACGGAGTAAAGATTTCTTTTTTATCATACACATATGGATGTAATGGTTTAGAATCTAGACTTACAGATAAAGAACTTTCTTATATGGTAAATATGATAGATAAAGAAAAGATAAAAAGTGATTTAGTAAAAGTAGAAAATTCAGATACAGATTTAACTGTTGTTTTTATCCATTGGGGACATGAATATCATAGAAATCCTTCTCTTTATCAAAAGAATTTGGCTAAAAATATGGTTAAATGGGGAGCAGATATTATACTTGGAAGTCATCCCCATGTTATACAAGAATCAGAATTTATTAGTTATAAAGGAGAGGAAAAATTTGTAATTTATTCCCTTGGGAATTTCATATCAAACCAAAGAAGGGAAACATTATCATTTAAAAATAGAAATTATACAGAAGATGGTGTGATAGTCAAAATAAATATTACAAAGGATTATATAAAGGATAAAGTTTCTATTAAAGAGGTTAATTATATACCAACTTGGGTAAATAGAGATAGTAAGGATGGCAAATTAAGTTATGAAGTACTTCCAGTTAAGGATTATTTAAATGATGAATCTTTAAATAAAGGAATAATTACTAAACTTAAAAATTCTTTTAATAATACTATGGAGCAGATGTATGCTAAAGAAAATTAATAAATGAAGATAAAGTCATAGGTATATTTAAAAAACCTATGACTTTTTGATTGTTATTGACATTTGCTGTTTTAATTAATCTTTAGATATTATATAATTTACTTGGAGGAAATTCTTCATTCATTGAAGAAGTATTTATATAAGAGATATAGTTAAATATAGAAAGAAGTGTATGTATTTAACAATTCAAGTCATTATTATAATACAAAATCATACAGAGGTGTTTAATTTGTCCTATATAGCAGATTTATTCTTAAACATTAGTATAAGAAATATGATAGATATATTTATAGTTGCCTTTGTCTTTTATAAGATATATACACTTATAAAGGAAACTAGAGCTGAACAGCTTATTAAGGGAATTATAGTACTTTTAGTGGCTACTAAAATAAGTGAGTGGCTAAAATTATTTACTATAAACTGGATATTAGAAAAGACAATAGAAGTAGGTGTAATAGCTTTACTTATTGTATTTCAACCTGAGCTTAGAAGAGCTTTAGAGTATATAGGAAGAAGTAGATTCTTAACAAAGTCTTTAGTAGAGATTAAAGAAGAGGATATAAATAATGTTATAGAAGAAATAGTAGAAGCAGTGGCTTCTCTTTCAAGACAAAAGATAGGAGCTTTGATTATATTTGAAAAAGAGACGGGACTAAATGAGGTAATAGAAACAGGAAGCAGAATAGATGGATTGGTTTCTAGTGGATTACTTATAAATATATTTATACCAAATACACCTTTGCATGATGGTGCTGTAATTATAAAAGATAAAAAAATAAAAGCAGCTGGTTGCTTATTACCTTTATCTGAAAATATGAACTTAAAAAGAGATTTAGGCACAAGACATAGAGCAGCATTAGGAATTACAGAAAAATCTGATTCCCTTGCAATAGTAGTATCAGAAGAAACAGGAGCTATATCGGTTGCAGATAATGGAAAGCTTTCTAGATATGTAGATACGAAAACCTTGCGTGAGATATTAAGAAAAATTTATGAACCAGATGAACAAGGTATACTATTGAAATGGAGGAATAAGGATGAAAATAATCAACAATAAAAATTTAACTATGAAAATAGTTGCCCTTTTCTTTGCAATTATACTGTGGTCTTATGTTATGAGTGAGGTTAATCCTAAGGTAACAAAGGTTATTTCTAATGTAGATGTAAAATTATTAAATGAAGAATCTTTAAATACTACAAACCTTCAACTTATGGATGCTGAGGATTTAGAAGTAACAGTTAAAATAGAAGGTAGAAGAAATGAAATATATGATATAAATAATAAAGATATTAAAGCTAAAGCAGATATTAGAGGGTATCAAGAGGGAGAACATAAAGTGCCTGTAAAAATTGAAGCTTCTTTTAAAGATGATAAAATAGTCGATTATTATCCTAAAGAAGTGTTAATGAAGTTTGAAAGTATAATTGAAAAACAATACCCAGTGACAATAAAAACAAAAGGTAACATAAAAAAAGGATATACTAAAGGAAAAATAAAACTTAAGCCTGATACTGTTATGTTAAGGGGGCCTAGAAGTGTAGTTAATTCAGTAAAGGATGTAATTGCTACTATAAATGTAGAGGATGCGAAAAAAGATATAAAAACAAGTGTACCATTTACAATCTTAAATGGTAGTGATAAAGAAATAGGAAGCCTTGAAAGCAAACCTGAATTTGTTAATGTTGAAGTAGATATTTTGAAATTAAAAGAGGTTAAAGTTGAGGCAAAAATTAAAGGAAAACCCCTTCCGGGCTTTAAAATTACTGATATCTCTTTAAAACCAAATAAAATATTTATAGAAGGATATGAAGATAAATTAAAAGATATAAACAGTATAGATACTAAATCGATAGAAGTTAATTATTTTTCTGATAATTTTTCAAAGGAAGTAGAACTTATAGCTCCTAAAGGAATTAATATTCATAATAATAAAAAAACAGTTGTGGATATAAAGGTAGAAAAGATTATTGAAAAGGAATTTGAATATGATAGTGAAGATGTTGTAATAAAGAATTTAAAGTCTGGATACAAAATAGATAAAACAGATACAGATAATAGTATAAAGGTTTCTATTAAAGGAATAGAAAGTTTAATTAAGAATGTAAATAAAGAAGATATAATACCTTTTATAGATTTAAAAGATATTAAAGAAGGTACTCAATTGGTTGAGATTAAAATAGAAAAACCAAAGGATATTGAATTAAGTAAAATTAATCCAGAAAATATGGAGTTAACAATAATAAAAAGTGAACTAGATGAGAATAATACTAAAGGGGAGTCTGAAACAACAGATAATTAAGGAGGATACTTTTGAGAAGAGAATTAGAAGTAATATTAGATTCTACCCACGATGCGATGATAGCAGTAAATAAAAAGGGGATAATTACATTATTTAATAAAGCAGCAGAGAGATTAACAGGTATAGATAGTCATTATGCATTAAATAAGCCAGTAAAAAAGGTTATTTTGAATACTAGATTAATGTATATACTAGAAACAGGTGATTTTGAACTTAATAGACAGCAGGATTTAGGAGATATTAAAATAATAACAAATAGAATGCCTGTAAGAAATGAAGATGGTGAAATCATAGGTGCAGTTGCTGTATTTCGTGATATAACTGATATTTTAGACCTTGCTGAGGAAATAACAGATTTAAAAGAAATTAAAAGTATGCTAGAGGGAGTTTTTCATTCCACGCAGGATGCAATAACAGTAGTTAATAAAGAGGGGATTAATTTAATGATAAATCCAGCCTATACAAAACTAACTGGATTATCAGAAAGTGATGTTATAGGCAAATTAGCAACAGCTGATATTGCAGAGGGAGAAAGTATTCATCTAAAGGTATTAGAAACTAAAAAATCTGTTGTAAATGCTAGATTAAAGGTAGGCCCTAATAGAAAAGAAGTTTTAGCTACTGCTGCTCCTATCACTGTAGATGGTGAACTAAGGGGGAGCGTTGCTGTTTTACACGATGTTACAGAGATAATAAGTCTAACTAATGAATTAAAAGTTGCTAAGGAAATAATAAGAAAGTTAGAAGCAAGATATACCTTTGATGATATTGTTGGAGAAAATGATTTAGTTTTAAAATCTATTGAAAAGGCAAAGAAAGCTGCTGAATTACCTGCAACAGTATTACTTAGAGGAGAAAGTGGTACAGGTAAAGAATTATTTGCCCATGCTATACATAATGAAAGCTTTAGAAAGTATAATCAGTTTGTAAGGGTTAATTGTGCTGCCCTTAGTGAAGATCTTTTAGAAAGTGAACTTTTTGGCTACGAAGAAGGAGCATTTACTGGAGCTAAAAAGGGAGGAAAAAAAGGACTATTTGAACAGGCTTCAGGAGGAACTATTTTTCTTGATGAAATAGGAGAGATTAGTTTAAATACTCAAGTTAAACTATTAAGGGTTTTACAGGAATGGGAAATAGTAAGAGTAGGTGGAACTAAACCTATAGATGTTGATGTAAGGGTTATAGCTGCAACAAATATGGATTTAGAAAAAGCAATTAAAAAAGGCAGGTTTAGAGAAGATCTATTTTATAGAATTAATGTCATACCTATAGAGATTCCTCCTTTGAGGAAGAGAAAAGATGATTTATACTCATTATCTATTAATTGTATTAAAAAGTTAAATCAAGAATATGGTAGAAATGTTGAAGATATTTCAAATGAGGCTATAGATATATTAAAAAAGCACTATTGGCCAGGAAATGTTAGAGAACTTGAAAATGTAATAGGTCGAGCTATAATAAATATGAAATTATGTGAAAAGATAATTAAGCCTAACCATATACCTAAATTTGAAACTGTTGAAGAAACACAAAGAAATATAGAAAAAGATAAAGAAAGTGAAAACTTAGATAAAGATATACTTAAGTTAAAAGAAGTAGTTAAAAATACTGAAAAAAGACATATAATAAAAGTTTTAAATAGCTTTAATCAAAATAAAACAGAAACAGCAAAGGCTTTAGGTATTTCAATAAGAAGCTTATATTATAAAATGGATAAGTATGGTATAAAGAACTAAATGCCATAATGCAAGATATTGCATACAAAACCCATTGTGCAAAAAAATTCATGCATTTTTTTGCAAAAAACCTTTCCCCTTTCTCCCACCATGTAGAATATAATCGTATTCTCATTTTTTTTGTCTTATAAAAAGGCTTAAAATACCCAAACTATATAAAAAAAGAAAATATTACTAAAATAACCGATATATTGGCACGTATATTGCAACTATATATAAGTGGTGAATAAAAACGGAAAACAGGAGTGATGATATGGAAAAAAAGTATATACTAGTGATAAATCCAGGCTCTACTTCAACTAAAGTTGCTATTTTTAGTGAAAGGGAAAATGTTATCACACATAAGATTGAACATATGAGTGAGGATTTAGAGAAATATGATAATATAATTGAACAATACCAATACAGATTAGATTTAATTATGAATTGGTTAAAAGAAAATAATATCAAAACAGATTCTCTTAAAGCAGTAGTAGGTAGAGGTGGATTATTAAGACCTATGCCAGGTGGTACTTATGAAGTTACAGATAAAATGTTAGAGGATTTAAAGGTAGGAATTCAAGGAGAACATGCTTCAAATTTAGGTGGTATTTTAGCAAAGGGAATAGCTGATAAAGAGGGAATAAAATCCTTTATAGTTGATCCAGTTGCTGTGGATGAGTTTGAAGATGTTGCAAGAATTTCAGGAATGAAAGAGATAAAAAGAAGATCATTACTTCATGCTTTAAATATAAAAGCAGTATGTCATAGATATGCTGAGGAAAATAATAAAAATTTAGAAGATATTAACTTAGTCGTTGGACATTTAGGTGGAGGAATTTCCGTAGCTCCAGTAAATAAAGGTGACATAATAGATGTAAATAACGCAAATGAGATGGGGCCATTTTCACCAGAGAGAACAGGAGAATTACCTGTTGGAGATTTAGTAAAGATGTGTTTTTCAGGGGAATATACCCTTAAGGAAATAAAAACGAAAATTAAAGGTAAAGGTGGATTAGTTGGTTATTTAAATACTAATAACGCTAAAGAAGTACAGGATAGAATAGAAGCAGGAGACAAAAAAGCGAAATTAATATTTGATGCAATGGCATATCAAATAGGAAAAGAAATTGGAAAAATGTCAGTAGTATTAGAAGGTAAAGTAGATGGAATAATATTAACAGGTGGAGTAGCTCATTCTAAGATGTTAACTTCTAATATAGAAAAAATGGTTAAATTTATTGCTCCTTTAACTATTTACCCAGGAGAAGATGAATTAGAAGCATTAAATGAAGGTGTGCTAAGAGTTTTAGGAGGTCAAGAAGAAGCTAAAATCTATGAAAAAGAGGTGAATATAAATGATTAGAGGATTTAAAGATGTTTTAAATCTAGCTAAATCAAAAGGGCCTAAGACTGTTTCTGTGGCAGTTGCACAGGATAGAGAAGTTTTATCAGCAGTTAAAGAGGCTAATGATTTAAATATAGCAGAGGCTATTTTAGTTGGAGATAAAGAAAAGATTATTAAAATAGCTAAAGATATAGATATGGATATAGAAAAGTTTGAAATAGTAGATAAAAAGGATTTAAAAGAAGCTTCAGAAAAGGCAGTTGAATTAGTAAGTTCAGGTAAAGCTGATATGGTGATGAAAGGTTTAGTAGATACTTCAATAATTTTAAAAGCAGTTTTAAATGACGATTTTGGCTTAAAGACTGGTAAAGTATTAAGTCATGTTGCAGCCTTTGATCTTGAAAGATACGAAAAAATACTTTTATTAACAGATGCTGCAATGAACATAGCGCCAAATCTTAAGCAAAAGAAACAAATAGTTGAAAATGCAGTATATGTTGCTAGGTCTTTAGATATAGAAGAACCTAAGGTAGCTGTAGTTTGTGCTAAGGAAAAGGTAAATCCTAAAATGCCTGATACAGTAGATGCTAAAGATTTAGAAGAACTGAATAAAAATGGAGAAATAAAGGATTGTCTAGTTGGAGGACCTTTTGCACTTGATAATGCAATTTCTTTAGAAGCAGCAAAACATAAAGGTATTGAACATGATGTTGCAGGAAAATCAGATATATTATTAATGCCTGATATAGAGGCAGGAAATGTGTTATATAAAGCTTTAGTATTTTTAGCAGGAGCAGATAATGCAGGAGTTATAGTTGGTGCAAAAGCACCGGTTGTATTAACTTCAAGAGCAGATAGTGACGCAGCTAAATTAAATTCTATAGCATTAGGTGCATTAATGGCATCAAAAAAATAGAGAGGGGATTAAAAGATGAGTGAAATATATAGATTATTAGTAATAAATCCAGGTTCAACATCTACAAAGATAGCAATATTTGATAACGAAAAAACGGTTTTAGAAGAAACTTTAAGACATTCTTCTGAAGAAATAGGAAAGTTTGAAAAAATATTTGATCAATATGAATTTAGAAAAAATATTATATTAGAAACTTTAAATGAAAAAGGTTTTAATATTACAAAGCTAAATGCAGTTATAGGTAGAGGTGGATTATTAAAGCCTATAGATGGAGGAACATATTCAGTTAATGATAGAATGATTGAAGATTTAAAGGTAGGAGTTTTAGGAGAGCATGCTTCTAATTTAGGAGGTATTATAGCCCATGAAATTGCTGAACAACTTAATATACCTTCTTTTATAGTTGACCCTGTTGTTGTTGATGAAATGAATGATGTTGCAAGGATTTCTGGAATGCCAGAAATAGATAGAAAAAGTATATTCCATGCATTAAATCAAAAGGCAGTTGCAAGAAGAGCAGCAAAAGAGTTACAAGTAGCCTATGAAGAGGCTAACTTTATAGTAGCACACCTAGGTGGTGGAGTTTCTGTAGGAGCCCATAAAAAGGGTAAAGTTATAGATGTAAATAATGCATTAGATGGAGAAGGTCCATTTTCACCAGAGAGATCAGGAGGATTACCTGTGGGTGATTTAGCTAAACTTTGTTTTAGTGGAGAATACACTTTAAAAGATATTAAGAAAAAAATTAAAGGAAATGGTGGTTTAGTAGCTTATCTCGCTACAAACGATGGTAGAGAAGTTTGTAAAATGATAGAAAATGGAGATAAAGATGCTGAATTAGTTTATAAAGCAATGGCTTATCAAGTTTCAAAGGAAATAGGAAGCCTAAGTGCAGTACTTAATGGAGATGTAGATGGAATCATTTTAACTGGCGGTATAGCCTATGATGAAATGTTTACTAAATGGATTAGTGATAGAGTAAACTTCATAGGAAAGATGTTTATATATCCAGGAGAAGATGAAATGATAGCCCTAGCAGAAGGTGGACTTAGAGTACTAAGAAAAGAAGAGACAGCTAAAGAATATAAATAGTTAACAGTTTTTCAGTACTACAGTTAACTGATAACTGTAATCTGAAAGTAGGTGATTAATTTGTTAAATGATAATAGAATTAGAATCATAACAGGACACTATGGAAGTGGTAAGACAGAGTTTGCTGTAAATTATGCAGTAAAGCTTAATAAAGAAAAAGAAAATGTAGCTTTAGTAGACTTAGATGTGGTAAATCCTTACTTTAGAAGTAGAGAGAAATCTAATGATTTATCTAAACTAGGTATAAAGGTTATAGGAAGTTCAATAAAGGGTATGGGAGCCGACGTTCCGGCTATCGCTGGGGAAGTCCTTGGTCCTATACAGGATGAAAGTTTTGAAACTATTTTAGATGTTGGAGGAGACCCAATAGGTGCAAGAGCATTAGGAAGATATAATAAATATTTTAAAGATGGTAAATACGATATGTTATTTGTAATAAATGCAAATAGACCTGAAACCCAAACAGTGGATAAAGCAATTGAATATCTAAAAAATATAGAACTTCAAGCTAGAGCTAAAGTTACAGGACTTGTTAATAATACACATTTATTAAAAAGTACAACAAAGGAAGAAATTTTAAAAGGACAAAAAATAGTAAAAGAAGTGTCTAAAAAACTTAATTTACCAATAAGATATGTAGTTGCATTAGAAGATGTAGCTAAAGAATTACCTAAGGATATAGAAGGTGAGATATTCCCAATAAAGATGTATATGAGGGAAGATTGGATGTATTAGATAATTTTAATTTACTGGGTGCTTAAGTTTTAGGCACTAAAAATAAAATAGGTGTCTAGTGCTTAAGCACCCAGTGTGTTCTTATAAAAACATATAAGGGAGGGTATAAAATGGCTAAAGCTAAAGGTAAAGTTACTTTTAAAGAGGACTTATGTAAAGGTTGTGAATTATGTACAACAGCATGTCCTGTAAACATTGTAGTTATGAATAAAGAAAAGATAAATGTGAAAGGTTATCATCCAGCAACAGTTCATGAAATGGATAAATGTATAGGATGTGCTAACTGCGCAACAATTTGTCCAGATACTGTTATAGAAGTTGAAAGAATAATAGAAAAATAATAGGAGGGAAAAAATAATGGCTAAAGTGTTAATGAAAGGTAATGAAGCTATTGGTGCAGCTGCTATAAAAGCTGGTTGTCACTATTTCTTTGGTTACCCAATCACACCACAGAATGAAATACCAGAATATATGTCTCGAGAATTGCCAAAGGTAGATGGAGTATTTTTACAAGCTGAAAGTGAAGTTGCTGCAATAAATATGGTTTATGGAGCAGCTGGAGCAGGAGCAAGAGTAATGACTTCATCATCAAGTCCAGGAATTGCATTAAAACAGGAAGGAATTTCATATATAGCAGGAGCTGAGCTTCCATGTGTTATTGTTAACATAGTAAGAGGAGGTCCAGGACTAGGTGGTATTCAACCTGCACAGTCAGATTATTACCAAGCAACAAGAGGTGGAGGAAATGGTGACTATAGACACATAGTATATGCACCATCAACTTTACAAGAAACTGTTGATTTAGTTATGGAATCATTTGATGTTGCTGAGCAATATAGAATACCAGTAATGGTCGTTGGTGATGGTATGATAGGTCAGATGATGGAACCTGTAGAATTTAAAAAGCCTAAAGAAAGACCTTTAGCAGAAAAAACTTGGGCAACTACAGGAACTAAAGGAAAAAGAAAGCCAAATATTATAAACTCTTTATTTATAGATCCTCAAGAATTAGAAGATCATGTTCATAAATTAGAAAGAAAGCATGAAGAAATAAAGAAAAATGAAACTAGATTTGAAGAATATAACGTAGAAGATGCAGATGTTGTATGTGTTGCATATGGTACTACTTCAAGAATAGTAAAAAATGCAATAAAAAAATGTGAAGAAGATGGTTTAAAGGTAGGTTTAATTAGACCTATAACATTATGGCCATTCCCTGAGAGTGCATTTGATAAAATTACAGATAAAACTAAGGGATTATTAGCAGTAGAAATGAGTACAGGTCAAATGATAGATGATGTTAAGATAGCAATTAAGGGTAAGAAACCAGTTTATTTCCACGGAAGAACAGGTGGAATGGTTCCTAATCCAACTGATATAGAAAACGAGATAAGAAAGATTGCTGGGGGTGAAAAGTAATGGCTAAAGTATTTGAAAGAACTAATGGTTTAACAGATAAGGCTTTTCACTACTGTCCTGGATGTACTCATGGTATAATACACAGATTAGTAGGAGAAGTTTTAGAAGAGCTAGATGTATTAGGTGAAGCTGTTGGAGTTGCGCCTGTTGGATGTTCAGTTTTTGCTTATGATTATTTTAACTGTGACATGCATGAAGCAGCCCATGGTAGAGCACCAGCTGTTGCTACAGGTGTTAAGAGAGTAAATCCTGAAAATGTTGTATTTACTTATCAAGGTGATGGAGACTTAGCATCCATAGGTGCTGCTGAAATTGTTCATGCAGCTGCTAGAGGAGAAAATATAACAACTATTTTCGTTAATAATGCTATATATGGTATGACAGGTGGACAAATGGCACCTACTACTTTAATAGGACAAAAGGCAACAACATCTCCTTATGGTAGAGATGAGAAACTTACTGGTAAACCTATTAAAGTTTCTGAAATGCTTTCAACATTAGATGGAGCTAAATTTGTAGAAAGAGTATCAGTTCATAATGCAGCAAACATAAGAAAGACTAAAAAAGCTATTAAAAAAGCTTTTGAATTACAATTATCAGGAGAAGGTTTTGGTATAGTTGAAATATTATCTACTTGTCCAACTAACTGGGGACTTACTCCATTAGAATCACTTAAATGGTTAGAAGAAAATATGCTACCTTACTATCCATTAGGAAATTTACGTACACCTAAGGAGGTGGAGTAATATGCAAGAAAGAGTAGTCATAGCAGGATTTGGTGGCCAAGGTGTTATGTCAATGGGACAATTATTAACATATGCTGGAATGATTGAAAATAAGCACGTATCATGGTTACCATCCTATGGACCTGAAATGCGTGGAGGTACTGCAAACTGTAATGTAATGGTTTCTGATGATCCTATAGGTTCACCTATAGTTACAGAGGCTACAACAGCAGTAGTAATGAATTTACCTTCATTATATAAATTTGAAGATGACGTAGTTAAAGATGGACATTTACTAATAAATAGTTCTCTTATAGAGGAAGAAGCTAATAGAGATGATGTAGGAGTATATTATATTCCTGCTAATGAAATAGCAGTGGAATTAGGAAACGCTAAGGTAGCTAATATGGTTATGTTAGGAGCGTACTTAGAGTTAACTAAAATCGTAAAGGTAGAATCAGTGATTGAAGCATTAAAGAAAGTATTTGGTGAATCAAAAGCTCATTTAATACCTTTAAATGAAAAAGCTCTAGCTAAAGGTGCAGAAGAAGTTAAATAATAATAAAACCCCTTCAAATGAAGGGGTTTTATTAATGGGAAAAAAGTCTTTAAATTGCTTTAATAAGGGCGTTGTGGTAAAATTAAATTGGATGGTATCCCTTAGGGAGCTATACCTTTAATTAAACTTAAATAATAAAAATATTGCTCTGAACCACTGCTATGGACAGAGACAAAGAATACATTTATTTATAAGGATTACTATACCCTTTTTGTGTCTTTTGTCATGTCACAAAAAGGGTTTTTTTATTCTATTAAAGAAGGTGAAAATATTGAACATTGGTTTTATTGGTGCTGGAAAAGTAGGATGTGCCTTTGGTAAATATTTATATGATAAAGGTTTTAAAGTAAAAGGATACTTTAGTAAAAGTTTTAGTTCTTCTTTAAAGGGAGCTAAATTAGTTAAAGGAAAAGCATTTAGCGATATAAATTTTTTAGTTAAAGAAAGTGACATAATTTTTATAACAACTCCAGATGATGTAATTAAAGAAACTTCTAAAACCATAGCAGGGTTAAATTTAAGTTTAAATAAAATATTCATCCATATGAGTGGAGCATTATCTAGTAGCATACTAAGGGATATAAAAGATAAAGGAGGTTATGTTTATAGTTTACATCCTTTACAATCTTTTGCAGATATAAAAACCTCCATTAAGAAATTATCTGAAACTGTTTTTAGTTTAGAAGGGGATGATGAAAAAAAGGAAGTTATAAAAGATATGCTAAAAAAGTTAGATAATAAGTACTTTTTAATAGATAGTGAAAAAAAACCTATCTATCATGCTTCAGCCTGTGTACTTTCAAATTATCTAGTAACATTATTAGATTATGGTTTTAGCTATCTTGAAGAAATAGGGATAGATAAAAAGGAAGCTATTAATGCTTTTTATCCACTTATTTCAATAACCCTTGAAAATGTAAGAGATTTAGGTACTAAAAACGCATTAACAGGCCCTATAAAAAGAGGAGATTTAGATACTATAAAAAAACATATTGAAAGCATTAAAAAGGAATCTCCTGAATTACTAAAAACATATAAGGTTTTAGGTTTAGAAACTCTAAAACTAACAGATGATGAAAAAATTTCTAATGAATTAAAAAATATCCTAAAAGAGGTGTAGAGTAATGGGTAAAAACACAGTCACAAGTATAATGAAATTAAAAAAGGAAAATAAAAAAATAACAATGTTAACAGCTTATGATTATTCTACTGCTAAGTTATTAGATAATGCAGGCGTTAATTGCTTATTAGTTGGCGATTCCCTAGGTATGGTAATGCTTGGTTATGAAAATACTTTACAAGTTACATTAGATGATATACTACATCATACTAAGGCTGTTTCAAGGGGAGCAAAAAATGCATTAATTATAGCTGATATGCCGTTTTTAACATATCATTTAGATACTTATGAAACAATTAAAAATGCAGGAAAATTAATACAAAACGGTAACGCCCATGCAGTAAAATTAGAAGGTGGTAAAGAAGTAGTTGATAAAATAGAGGCTTTAGTAAAGGCACAGATACCAGTATGTGGCCATCTAGGATTAACACCCCAATCAGTAAATGTATTTGGTGGTTTTAAGGTACAGGGAAAAGATATTAAAGGCGCAAAGAAGATTATTGAAGATGCTAAACTGTTAGAACAAAAAGGTGTATTTGCCATAGTCTTAGAAGCAGTGCCTTATAAACTTGCAAAATTAATTTCTAAAGAAATATCTATTCCTACTATAGGAATAGGAGCAGGAAACGGTTGTGATGGACAAGTATTAGTGACTCAAGATATGTTAGGTATGTATAGTGATTTTACCCCTAAATTTGTAAAGAAATATAAAAATATAGCTAAAGACATTACAGATGCAGTTAAAACCTATATAAAAGAAGTAAAAAATGGGGAGTTTCCAAGGAAAGAACATACTTTTAGTATAAAAGAAGAAGTGATTAATGAGCTTAAAGATATAAAATAGAAGGTGATTAAATTGCAAGTTATAAATAATATAAAAAAGATGAAATCATTATTAAAAGAAGTCAAAAAAACAGGTAAGACAGTGGGATTAGTACCTACAATGGGCTATCTTCACAAAGGACATTTATCTTTAATTAAAAAAGCAAGAAAAGATAATAATATTGTTGTTGTAAGTATATTTGTAAATCCTACACAATTTGGAGAGGGAGAAGATTTAGATAAATATCCTAGGGATTTAGAAAGGGATATTAACCTAATAAAAGAGATGACTGATTATGTTTTTACTCCTAGTGATAAAGATATGTATCCTGAAGGATTTAATACAACAGTAGAAGTTAAAGAAATAACCGATAAACTTTGTGGAAAAAGTAGACCAGGTCATTTTAGAGGTGTTAGTACTGTTGTGTTAAAACTATTTAATATAGTAAGACCTAATAGAGCATATTTTGGACTTAAAGATGCTCAACAGGTATTTGTAATAAAAAGAATGGTTAAAGATTTAAACCTTTCTATAGAAATAATTCCTTGTCCTATTATAAGAGATACTGATGGGTTAGCAATAAGTTCTAGAAATGTTTATCTTACTAGTAGTGAAAGAAAAGAAGCTCTATCTATATCAAAGTCATTAAATTTTGCTAAAAGTAAGATAGAAAAAGGGGAAAGAAATATTAATAAAATTAAAAGTAAGATCATAAAAGATATAACTGCTAATCCTAGTGCAAAGATTGATTATGTTGAAATACTAGATATTAATACCTTTAAAGAAGTAAAGAATATAGATGGTAAAATTATTATAGCAGTTGCAGTATTTATAGGTAAAGCTAGATTACTAGATAATATTATCTTGGAGGTAAAAAAATGATGATTAATATGTTTAAGGGAAAAATACACAGAGCCACTGTGACTGAAGCAGATTTAAATTATGTTGGTAGTATTACAATAGATGAAAATTTAATGTATGCTTCAGGTATAGTTGAAAATGAAAAAGTGCAAATAGTCAATTTAAATAATGGAAAAAGGTTAGAAACATATGTTATTAAGGGTAAAAGAAAAAGTGGAGATATTTGTTTAAATGGTGCAGCTGCTAGGTTGGTACAACCAGGAGATAAGGTTATAATAATATCTTATTGTTGGATTAATAAAAATGATTTGGATACTTTTAAACCTAAAGTAGTTTTTGTTGATGATAAAAATAATATTATTGATACAACAGATAAAGAAAATCCTCAGGAAAAAAGAGTTTAGTAGCTTAAAACTATAAATTAAAACATAATGAAATGGAAAAGTCAATAATAATTAGGTTAAAAGAATGTTAATTTATTTTAACAAAACAATTCTTATTTACTATTGAAATGTAATAATAGAGACTATATAATGAGTGTGAAATAAAGGATGTAAATCCTGAATAAGAAAAGAGGTTGTTAAAGGTGCTCGCAAAGGGAGCAAGCTTAAAGTCAGAAGATTTACCACACTCGAAGGAAGTTATTAAGGTAATAACAAAATTAGCTACAATAGTATTAAGTGTATTTTTATGTTCAGTCGCTTTTAATGGTTTTTTCATACCAAACAATTTATTAAGCGGTGGTGCAGGTGGTTTAGCCATAATGATTCATTATTTAACGGATTTACCAACTGGTTTATTAGTTTTTTTAATAAACATTCCTATTTTTATAGTAGGATTAAGAGTAATTGATAAGAAATTTGTTATTTATAGTTTCGTTGCAATGGTTTCAATGTCATTTTTATTAAGTGCAACAGAGGATGTTTATAAGTATATACAAATTAATGATTTATTATTAGAATCTATGTTAGGTGGAGTTTTAAATGGAGTAGGGATGGGCCTATTATTTCGTAATAAATCATCCCAAGGTGGCTTTGATATAATTGCAGCTGTGGTTAAGAAGAAATTCAATATTAATGTCGGAACAGCTTTATTAGGAGTTAATATAGTGATAATTGGATTTTCATCAATATTATTCGGTGTACGACTAGCTCTTTATACTATGTTAGGACTCTATATTTCTTATCAGTTGGTAGATAAAGTTCAAACAGGTTTAGATACTAAAAAGACAGTAATAATAATATCAGAAAAACCTCAAGAATTGGCTAATGTTATAATTAATAAGCTTAAGCGAGGAGCTACATTTTTAAATGGAGAAGGGGCTTATAGTAACAATAATAAAAAAATTATTTATTGTACTATAATGTCAACACAAGTGGGTAAATTAAAAGATATAGTTGAAGAAGTTGATTCTAATGCCTTTATTACTATAAATGATACTGAAGAAGTAAAGGGTAGAGGATTTAAAAATATAGGTATATAGGGTAGGAGTATTACTCCTACCCATTTTATTATGTTAAGTACTTATATTAGACAAAGATAGACTTAATCTATCAGCAGTTTTATCGGCAAGTAGATTAAACCCTAAAAAGAATCATGCAGGATTAGTTAAAGCCTATGGGGAAAGAACTAAATTACTAGAAAAATTTAATTTAGTAATAACTCCTAAGGGGAATAGATAATTCATTTAAGGATTATTCTAACGCTAAAGAAAATGAAAATAAAATATTAGATGAGATTATGGATATAATAAATATAATCTTAGGGGAAAGGTATGTATGTTTAGTTTAGATAGTCAAAAACAACTGTTAGTAACATATAGAGAATTTGCAAGAAGGGATTCTATATTTTCACTTACAGCTTTATATGAACCATTTAGTTTAGCATAGATAGAAGAATGGCTTGTGGATTACTGGCAGTTGTAATTAAAAAATGGAGGACCTTCTTAAGTTTTAAAAGATGGTAATAAAGAATTTGGAGTATTAGTAGTCCCTAATGATACGTTAGATATTTAAAATGGGATATTAATGATCTTTAAATATAAAAAGTTAGGTGTAAAAAGAGTATATAATAAGTTTACTTGGGAAAATACTGCAAAGGGATATATTGATATTATAAAAAGAAAAAGCAAAAGCAAAGAACATAGTAACGGGAAAGATTTTAATAAATTTTCAATACATCCATACTTTAAAAATCCAAAGAATAACGATAAAATAACACTAGATAAGCTAAAAAAAATATACTTTGAAGGTGGAGAGTAATGACAGAGATAAGAAAGCATCCAGTAACAAAAAAAAGAGTGATTATAGCTGTAGAAAGAAATGGAAGACCTTCTGATTTAATAAAAAGCGAATATAAAAGTGATAAAGAGGATTTTGTAGAAACTTGCCCATTTTGCCCGGGAAATGAAGAGGATACACCTAAAGAAATAATGAGATTTACAAAGAAAAATGATTGGAAAGTAAGGGTTGTACCTAACAAATACTCTGCCCTTTCTATGAAAAGCAAATGTAAAGATGATAACTCAGAACTTTTTAATAAAAAAAATGGTTTAGGTTTTCATGAAGTAATAATAGAAGGAAGAAAACATAATAGTAATTATTTTAATATGAATAAAGAAGATTTTATTTATATACTACATATGCATAGGGAAAGATATAAGGATTTAATGATGAGAAAGGGTATTGAATATGTAAGTATATATAAAAACTATCAAAAAAAGGCCGGGGCTTCTTTAGAGCATACCCATTCACAAATGATAGCATCGCCTTTTATTCCATCTTTAATAGAAGAAGAACTTATTTCTAGTAAGGAATATTTTGATTCTAAGGGTAGTTGTATATATTGTGATATTTTAAAAGAAGAGATAGATAAAAAAGAAAGAATAGTTATAGAAAGTGAAAACTTTATAGTGTTAACACCCTTTGCCTCTATGTATAACTATGAAATATCCATATTTCCTAAAAGTCATCAATCCTCTTTTATAGAAATGTCGATAAAAGAAGTTAGGGAATTAGCAGGACTATTAGAAAAAATATTTAAAAAAATGGGTAATTTACTAGGTGAGTTTCCATTTAATATGTTTTTACATAATGCACCTTTATTAAAAAAAGAATATGATAATAGTTATCATTGGCATATAGGGATAACACCTAGATTTTCAACTCAAGCTGGATTTGAGTTAGGCTCAGGTATCTATATTAATACTATAAGCCCAGAGGATGCAGCAAAGACTTTAAGAAACATTAAAGGCGTCTAAGACGTCTTTAATTTATGTAAATTTCAATATTATAATAAGTTATACTGAAATGTAGAATAATTGCAATTTATTTACAAATATTGTAGACAAGCACATATTATGATAACATAAAATAGACTACATATAAGGAGGAAATTATATGGGCAAATTATTTGGTACAGATGGAGTAAGAGGAATAGCAAATAAAGAACTTACAGTTGAGTTAGCATATAAATTAGGAAGAGCAGGAGCATATGTACTGACTAAAAATAAGAAAAATGCAAAAATAATAGTTGGTATGGATACAAGAATTTCAGGAGATATGTTAGAGGCAGCATTAATTTCTGGTATATGTTCTGTTGGTGTTGATGTATTGTCAGTAGGAGTAGTGCCTACACCTGCTGTCGCTTGCTTAACAAGGATTTATGAAGCTGATGCTGGAGTAGTAATTTCTGCATCCCATAATCCAGTTGAATATAATGGTATTAAGTTTTTTAATTCTAAAGGGTATAAGTTAAATGATGATATAGAAAATGAAATAGAAGATATAATACTTAATAAATTAGATTTAAAAGAAAACCCCGTAGGTAAAGATGTGGGACAGAAAATGACAGTTAAAAATGCCATAAAGGAATATATAGAGTATTTAGAAGAGACTATAGATGTTGATTTTAAGGGATTAAAGATTGCTATGGATTGTGGTAATGGAGCTTCATATCAAGCTGCACCTAAGCTTATTGAAAAACTAGGTGCAGATGTAGAGGTAATTCATGCTACACCTAATGGAGTAAATATAAATGTAGAATGTGGTTCTACTAATCCTGAAATGGTTCAACATTTAGTATTAGAAACAGGTGCAGATATAGGGATTTCCTTTGATGGAGATGCAGATAGATTAATTGCTGTAGACGAAATGGGTAATATAGTTGATGGAGACCATATTTTAGCCATATGTGGAAAGCATTTAAAGGATAAGGGTAAGTTAAAAAATAACACAGTTGTCGCTACAGTTATGAGTAATATGGGTCTTGATATATGTTTTAAAGAAGAAAGTATAGATATTGTAAAAACAAAAGTAGGGGATAGATATGTATTAGAGGAAATGAGTAAAAATGGGTACTCTCTAGGTGGAGAGCAATCAGGACATATTATATTTTTAGACCATAATACAACAGGAGATGGTTTATTAACAGCTTTAAAATTAATATCTGTTATTAAGGAAACTAATAAATCATTATCAGAACTAGCCCACGTTATGAAATCATTACCACAGGTATTAGTAAATGCCAAAGTTTCTAATGATAAAAAGAAAGAATACTTAAAAGATGATACAATTAAAGAAGAGATAAATAAATTAGAAAAAAGATTAGATGGTGAAGGAAGAGTATTTATAAGGCCTTCAGGCACTGAACCCTTAGTTAGAGTAATGATAGAAGGAAAAGATGAAGAAGAAATAAATAAAATGGCTAAAGATTTAGCAGATTTAATAGAAGAAAGACTTAAATAGTTTAATTAGATAATCTAAAGTTAAAGTTGTGGACTTTAACTTTAGATTATCATATAATAAATATATAACCTAGATGATTGACAAAAGGATTTTAAAGTTATCCACAGAAAAGAAATAAAAAATATAAAAAATCTAAATTATACACAAAAAAATGAGCATAGAAAATAAGCCAACATAAGAGTAGGCTTTAAAAATATTTGATTTTCCAGTTAAATATTTCAGATGAAATGAATCTTTATGCAATAAATTTAGTTAACTTA
>VEND01000001.1 GCA_009711765.1 Bacillota bacterium
AAACAATGGGCTATTTTGCTTATTTTTATGCAAAAAAATCAAATCTGTTAATAAAGGTATTACTCCTATTTTACTTATCCACAACAAACTTTTCATCTACTCTCAAAAAAATGGGGAAACTCTAAAAACCTTTATACGTTGCACTCAACTAAGACATGTTATATTATTTAATAGTACATTCTAATATAGTTAGAAATTATTTAAAAGAAAATAAATAAGTTTACAGTCATATGGAGGTGGTTAAATGAACGATGAGAAAGAAAAATCATTTAAACCATTTATAGCCGCAGATTTATTATTACCGGAATTAACAGTTACTTCAATTATTTCAGGAATTATTTTAGCAGTTGTATTTGGTGCAGTAAATGCTTATTTAGGACTAAAGGTTGGTATGACTATTTCCGCTTCAATACCAGCAGCGGTTGTTTCTATGAGTATAACTAGGTATTTGATGAAAAGAGATTCAATACTTGAAAATAATATAGTACAAACCATAGGTTCAGCAGGGGAGTCTCTAGCTGCTGGTGCAATCTTTACAATACCTGCTATGTTTTTATGGGCTAGGGGAGCAGGAGTAAAGTTACCAAGTATGAAATATATCACTTTAGTTTCTATAATTGGTGGATTATTAGGAGTATTATTTATGATACCTTTAAGAAAAGCCTTGATTGTTAAAGAACATGGACATCTTCCATACCCTGAAGGTTCTGCATGTGCAGATGTTTTACTAGCCGGAGAAGAAGGTGGAGAAAAAGCAAAGGCAACGTTTTTAGGTATGGGATTTGGAGCTTTTTATAAAATTTTAACCGATGGGTTTAAACTTTTTCCATCCCGTTTAGAATATGTTTTTAAAAAACCTTTTCATGTAACTATAGGTGGAGATTTCTTACCTGCTATTTTAGGGGTTGGTTTTATAATCGGTAGACGTATTTCAGGATTAATGTTAGCAGGATCAATCCTAGGTTGGATTATTATAATTCCAGTTATAGTGGAATTTGGAGGAGGTTTAACTGTTTTTCCTGCAGATGTTTCTATTGCTTCATTAGATAATGTTGGGATATGGAATTATTATATTAGATATATAGGAGCTGGTGCTGTAGCTTTTGGTGGATTATTAGCCTTACTAAAATCAATACCATTAATTTATAATAGTATTATAGAGATAATAAAAGATTATAATGAAATGATTAAAGATAATTCAATGTTAAGAACAGACCGTGATTTACCCCTATCTACAGTTATATTAGGAATTTTATTTATATGGTTTTTAATGAGTACTATCCCAATGATTAGACTTGGATTTGTTGGAGCAATTATAGTTATTATTTTTGGTTATTTCTTTGCTACTGTATCATCTAGAATAGTTGGTTTAATAGGAAGTTCATCAAATCCTATATCTGGAATGACTATGGCAACTTTATTAATTACAGGTTTAATATATAAACAGATAGGGCCTATAAGTTCAGATGTAATTATTTCTGTCTTTACTGTTGGGTCTATTATATGTATTATTATTGCAATGGCAGGAGATACATCCCAGGATTTAAAAACAGGATTTTTAGTCGGAGCAACACCTTATAAACAACAAATAGGTGAGATAATTGGAGTTTTAGTTACTGGAGTTTCTTTAAGTGGAGTATTATTTTTATTAGATTCAGCTTGGGGATTTGGAACAGCTCAATTACCTGCACCACAGGCAACACTTATTAAACTTGTAGTTAAAGGGGTAATGGAAGGACAATTACCATGGACTTTGATTTTTATAGGTATTGGTGTTGGCTTGATGGTTGAAGTATTAAATCTTCCTATACTACCTATTGCTATTGGTTTATATTTACCTATACATCTTACTTCTGTTATTTTTATAGGTGGTGTGATAAGGGGACTTTTAGGTAAAGAATTGTTTAACTTTGATAGTTATGAAAAAAAAGTAAAAATAGATTCAGGAGTATTATTTTCAGCTGGATTAATTGCAGGAGAAGGTATTATTGGTATTATTTTAGCACTTTTTTCAGTTTTAAATATATCCATAGTTATAGGGTTAAATTTAGGATGGATTGCTACGATAATATTCTTTATGATACTTCTTTATATGATGCTTAAGTGGTCAATTTTTAAAAATGTAGAACATTAGAGCCTTTTACGGCTCTATTTTTTTTATTTTTTTGAAAAATTAAAAATAAATATTTATACACATATAAAGCTATTTATGTATTAATATGCAAGGGTTAATTTATGATTTATTATAAGAAGAATTAATAGAAGTTTAGAGTTATTTAAATTTTAGTCTTTAAGTTTTATATTAACTATCTACCAAACGTTAGGTTAGTATTTTTTTTGTTATCTAACTAAGTTAGGTTAGTAAATATCAGGGGTGTAGATGTGTATAATAAAAAGAATATCTAAATTTAATAGATTTGATTTATTAAAAAAAAGCTACTATAATGATTATCATGGAAGTGCTCCCATAGAAAATGTGTGTTCACACAATATTCATTATCGATGAAACTGATCATTTTATCAAGGGATAATGAAAGAATAATTATAAAATCATACATTAAATAGGAGGACTAAAAAATGTCTAATAACGCAGAAGGTACAAAAGAACATCAACCATTTATTTCTTCTGATAAGATTTTACCGGAATTTACAATAACATCTATACTACTTGGTATATTTCTAGCAGTAGTATTTGGTGCTGCAAATGCATACCTTGGATTAAAGGTTGGTATGACTATCTCAGCATCTATACCAGCAGCAGTAATTTCTATGGGTATTATCAGAGGAGTTTTAAAAAAAGAATCTATTTTAGAAAATAATATGGTACAAACTATAGGTTCAGCAGGGGAGTCTTTAGCAGCTGGAGCAATATTTACATTACCAGCTCTATATATTTGGAGTAGAGAATGGGATTTAGGAGCACCTAATCTACTTACTATTACTATAATTGCTCTTTGTGGTGGTTTCTTAGGAGTATTATTTATGATACCTTTAAGAAAAGCATTAATAGTAAAAGAACATGGCGTATTACCTTATCCAGAAGGTACAGCCTGTGCAGAGGTATTACTTGCTGGAGAAGAAGGTGGAGATAAAGCTAAAACAACGTTTATAGGACTTGGAATCGGGTCTTTATATAAATTTTTAACTGGTGGATTTGGTATATTTCCAAGTAGAGTTGAAACTAGAATACCTGGTTATAAAGGAGCAGCTATAGGTGCAGATATAATGCCAGCACTTTTAGGAGTAGGTTTTATAATTGGACCTCAAATATCTGCTTACATGCTTGCTGGTGCTATTATAGGATGGCTTGGATTTATTCCTTTAATCGCTAATATAGGTTCGGTGGGTGAAGTTATAATGTATCCTGCTTCAGTACCTATTAATGAACTTGGTTATTGGGGAATATGGGATAATTACATCCGTTATGTTGGTGCAGGAGCCGTTGCTTTTGGTGGTATTTTCAGTTTAGTGAAATCGTTACCATTAATAGTACAAACCTTTAAGGATGCAATGAAAGATTACTCTGGAGGTATCGGTGGTAATTCTGAAAAGAGAGTAGATCAAGATATATCTATGAAAGTTGTTTTAATAGGTACTTTAGCAGTTGTATTAGCAATGTTTATGTTACCAGTTATACCAGTAGGTATCGGAGGAGCATTGTTAATAGCAATATTTGGATTCTTCTTTGCAACAGTTTCTTCAAGAATCGTTGGTTTAGTAGGTTCATCTTCAAATCCTGTATCTGGTATGACAATAGCAACTTTAGTTATCACTGGAATTATATTTAAAGCTACAGGTAATGATGGACAAACAGGTATGATTGCAACTTTAACTGTCGGAGCTATTATTTGTATAATAGCAGCAATGGCAGGAGATACATCCCAGGATTTAAAAACAGGATTCTTAGTTGGTGCTACACCTAAAAAGCAGCAGATAGGTGAAGCAATAGGAGTTATAGCTTCAGCACTAGCTATAGGTGGAGTATTAACTTTATTAAATAACGCATGGGGATTTGGTTCTCAGCAATTACCAGCACCTCAAGCAACTTTAATGCGTCTTGTAATTGAAGGTGTTATGGGTGGTAGTTTACCATGGGCATTAGTATTTACAGGAGTAGGTATTGGTATTGCTATAGAGCTTTTAGGATTACCAGTATTACCAGTTGCTATAGGTTTATATTTACCAATTCATCTTTCTACACCGATTATGGTAGGTGGTATATTAAGAGGAATCTTAAATAAACGTCTTGAGAAAAATAAGGATAAAAAAGATAAGATTAAAGCTAAAATTGACTCAGGAATTCTTTATGCATCAGGATTAATTGCAGGAGAAGGACTTATAGGTATTTTACTTGCTGTATTTGCAGTAGCAGGAATAAAATTAAACTTAGGTATTGACACAGGTCAAATAGGTTCATTACTATTCTTTGGATTATTAACAGCATCTTTATATAAGTATTCTATAGGAAAGAAAACACATAGTTAATTTAATAAATTTAGTGGGGAGTTTTCTCCCCACTTTATTAAAGAGGTGTAAAAATGGCAAAGGAAAAAAAGAATTTTCTAGAAATGGTACCAAAAAGAGTAGAAAATATAGAGTGGAAGGTCTTAGATAGTGGAAAGGTACAAATTATTATAAAAAGAAATGGTTTCTTTGATAAATTAGTACGTTTCTTTGCAAAGACTCCTAAGGAAATGTATATCGATTTAGATGAATATGGAAGTTGTGTTTGGAAAGCTATAGATGGTAAGAAAACAACATATGAAATATGTGAAGGGTTAAAATCTAAATTTGGTGAAGAAGTAGAACCCTTATATGAACGTTTTGGAACATATATAAAAATTCTTAAAAATAATAAATTTATAGAAATATAGGAGCATTTATATGGAAATAATCATTGGAATTCTTTTTATGGCAGTTACAGTAGCATTTCTTATCGGTTGGGGCATTATAAAAAAACAGAAAAAACAGGAAGAATTATTCTATAAGCTTTTAAATAAATGTGAAAAGAAAATCTTAAATAGATTTAAAAATAAATCAAGTCTTTCTAAAAAAGAGATAGAAAGGGTAATAGAAGGAACTAAGGCATCACTTTTTTGGTCAAAGGAGAAAGCAGAGATTAAAGATCCAAGATTATTAAGTGAAACTATTATTAATTTTTTAGTTAGACGATCGTTAATAAAGGAAAAGTCAAAAAATAAATATGAATTAGTAAAAAGGGGATAAGTCTATGGAAAAAGTATTGAAAAATTTAGAACCTAAAAATGTATTTAAACACTTTGAGACATTAACAAACATTCCTAGAGAATCAGGAAATGAGAAGGCTGTAAGTGATTATATAGTAAAGTTTTCAAAAGATCTTGGATTAGATGTTATTCAAGAACCTTCATTAAATGTTATTATAAAAAAGCCAGCAACACCAGGCTATGAAGATAAAAAGACAGTTATTATTCAAGGGCATATGGATATGGTATGTGTAAAGGATGATGATTTAGAATTTGATTTTCAAAAGGATCCAATACCTTTAGTTATAGATGGAGATTGGATTAAAACAAAGGGAACTACCCTTGGAGGAGATAACGGTATAGCAGTTGCTATGGCAATGGCAATATTAGAAGATAAATCAATAAAACATCCAGAAATAAAAGTACTTTTAACAGTTGGAGAAGAAACTGGAATGGATGGTGTTCTTTCATTAAATCCAGATAATATATCAGGGGATATTTTAATAAATTTAGACTCAGAAGAGGAAGGAATACTTTTAGCATCATGTGCAGGTGGATGTAATAATATTATCACCCTTGATTTAGAAAAAAGAGAACCTAAAAAAGATACTGCCTATAAAATAGTATTAAAGGGATTATTAGGAGGACATTCAGGGGTTGAGATAAATAAAAGAAGGGCTAATGCTATAACTACCTTAGCTAGAGTATTAAATGATTTAAAAGGGGAAGTTGAATTCGAGCTTTCAGAAATTTTTGGTGGAGATAAATTTAATGCAATACCAAAAAGAGCAGAAGCAACTTTAGTTTTAAATGGTAAAGACGTTAATACTATGAATAAAAAAATAAATGATTTTCAGAAATTATTAAAAACTGAATATGAAACATCTGATCCTAATTTAACTATAGAATTAAATGAAGTTAATTGTCCAGAAACTGTTTATAAAGAAGAAATAAAAGAATCAATTATAAAGATTTTATGCTTAATTCCAGATGCTGTACAAACTATGAGTGATAGTATTGAAGGTTTAGTGGAAAGTTCGAATAATTTAGGGGTTTTAAAAGAAGAGGATGAAAAGTTAATATTTTTAAATGCTGTTAGAAGTTCTGTTACATCCTTAAAGGATAATATTAATGAAAGGATACAAATAATCTGTGATTTAGTTAATGCAGATATGACTATTGAATCAGATTATCCATCTTGGCCATTTAAACCAGAATCTGAAACTAGGGATTTAATGAAAAAAGTTTATAAAAGACTTTTTAATAAGCCTTTAAAGGTAGATGCTATTCATGCAGGTTTAGAATGTGGATTTTTAATAGAAAAGATTGGAGATATTGATATGGTTTCATTAGGTCCAGATTTATTTGATGTTCATACACCTAATGAAAAATTAAGTATTTCCTCTACAAAAAGGACTTATGACTTCTTAATAGAAGTATTAAAAGAGATATAAAAAAATGCCAATCTTTAAAAGGTTGGCATTTACCATTTTCGACCTAAATCAAAGGTTTTAAAATTAAAACCTTTCTTTTTTCTTTTCTTTACTTTCCTTTGATTTGATAAATTTAAAAATAAACTTTCATATAAGGTAGTTTTTATAGCTAATAAATCCATCTTTTTATAAAGACTTGAAAGCATTATTAAACCTTCAATTTTAGCTAATATTTCAATAGCCGTTGTATGATGGTCTAATGAAGGGTTAAACTCACCTAGAGCTTGTCCTGTTTTTAATATATTTTCAATCACTTCAATTAAATAATCATAATAGTCATTAATAGTTTTTGAAATGTGGTCAAATCTATTTGCTGACATTTGAAAAATTGTCTCAATATTTATAGCTTCATTAAATTTATTACCAATGAGTACTGAAAGATTAGAATTAAAGTCTAATATACCTTCGAAAAAGTTTTCTAGTTGTTTTTTAGCAGGCATTGAAGGATCAATTACATTTGTAAGAGTATTTTTTAATTCACTTATAATTAATTCAATACCTTTAGATAATAAATCTTCCTTTGATTTATAATGATAATATATAGAAGGCTTTTTTATCCCGATATCATCAGCAATCTGACTTAGGGTTGTATGATCATAGCCTTGGGTTAGAAAATATTTAAGGGATACTTTTAAAATTTCATCTTTAGTGGACATATAATCTACCTCCGTTAGGTATATTATAGCCTTAAATTAAGAAACTGTAAAGTTAAGAACTTTTACTTATGGGAGTATTTTCTATGATTTAAACAAATGTAAAAAAATGTTATAATATTTATTATCAAATCAGTTTAGATAGAAGTTATATTAAAGAGTAAATAAAAAGAAAGGGGTTAACATGAATAAAAAGAAAGACCGGGAAATGACAGATACTGAATATTGGGGATATAAAAAGTATCATAAAGATGTGAAATATGTACTTGAGAGGGAAAAATTGAAAGCAAATGATACTAAGAAAAGGGGACTTAAGAAAAGAAATAAATTAAAGCAAAAGATAGAAAAGGAAATACAAAAGGGTAATTATGAAAATATTGATGACATTTTAGATAAGGAAAAGAATGTTAAAAGGAAAATGAATAATGCAAAAAGTCGCATGAAAAGAAAAAAGCTTCTTGAAAAATATGAAAAATAATATTTAAATTAAGTAGTTAAAGTGGGGAAGGGAAGATGAAAAGAGTATTTAAATCATTTACATTTTATTTTTTACTATTAAGTTTAATAATTATTTATATAAACTTAATAGGTAGGGACTCAAAAAACATATTACTTATCTATTTTAATCCCCTTTTAAATGAATTAGCACATATTGATTCTTTAAGGGATTTTTTAAATTCAGGACCACCTATTAATAGTAATAGTTTTTCTATGGGTACTACACTTTTTTGGTATATTGGAAATTTCATTACATGTATTTTTTATGGATTATTTTTAGATGGAATAAAGTTAAGTTTAAAAAAGTTAAGTGAAAAGGGAAAAATATGATATATTAAAAAGTAAATAATACTTTAAATAAACTAAAGAATAAAGGAGAATAGCTATGGTTAAATCATTAAAATCATATTTAGATACTATCTTTTTAAAACGGAAATTTAAAAAGATTTTAATTAAAGATTTAGATATTACAGTTTGGAAAAATAATAAAAATGTTGTAGTTGCTTTAATAGATTTATCAGATAGTAACATAGAAAATATAGGTGAATACGCACAACAGATTAAAATGGATATAGGAAAAGAAATGGGTTATAAACCCTTAACTAATACTTTAAGAATGCAAATTATATTTATAGGTGATAACTTAAATAAATCAAAGGATATAAAAAATTATGTAGATAAAATTAATAATCAAAAGGTAGTACTACAAAGCATTCATATAGTTGATAAAACTAATAAATTAAGTAAGTCAGTAAAAACTTGGGGACAATTTTTCACAGGAAAATATCAAGATATGATAGAAGTAGTAATAGATTTATATCTAGAAAATCTAAAAGATAAACTAATATAGGGTGATATTAGTGAGCATAAGATTAGCAGAATTTAAAGACTTAAAAGAAATGGTAGAAATATATAATCAAGCTATTAAAACACATAGGTGTACCGCTGATATGGATACTTTTACAGTTGAAGAAAGAATTCCTTGGTTTAAAGAACATCAATCTAATAAGTATCCATTGTATGTATATGAAGTTAATAATAAAGTGGTAGGATATGTTTATATTTCTGGTTATCGACCAGGAAGAAAAGCTTTAAGATATACAGCTGAAATTAGTTACTACATTCATAAAGATTATCAAAGACAGGGAATAGGAACTAAAATGATGGAGTTTATTATTAAAAAAAGTAAAGAGTTAAATTATAAAAGTTTATTAGCAATACTATTAGAAATAAATACTCCAAGTATAAAATTACTTGAAAAGTTTGGTTTTAAAAGATGGGGATCTATGCCTGATATTTTAGATTTTAATGGAGAAACATGTTCCCATTTATATTATGGATTAAAGATATAATAGTTTAATATTAATTCAATTAATACAATATTACTTAGAGATTATACAGAGATAATAGTAAGTAGTTCTAAATAATGGACAAGCAAGAAAGTATTCTATGTATAATCAAAGGCGAACTTATAATAAAAACCTAAATTAGACCAAACAATGGTAGTAATAAAAATGAAAATTATTAAAATGAAAATTATAATTATGTTCATAAGTTAAAAGTTTTTAAATTGAATCATTTTAAAATAATAAATAACATGAGTATTTAATTGGAGTGAGTAGTCTTGAAGAACGCAGTTAGTCAAGAATTTAAAGTTGGAAAAGATAAGATAGAAAGTGTAAACTGCATAACAGGAGATAAAAACCATCTCTATCCATATATAAAAAATGCAATTAAAAAAGCAGAAAAAATAGATATAATAGTGTCTTTTCTGATGGAATCAGGAGTTAAGTATCTTCAGAACGACCTTAAATATATAGTTGATAAAGATATACCAATAAGAATAATCACTGGTAATTATTTAAATATAACACAGCCATCTGCCTTATATTTACTTAAATCTATATTAGGAGAAAAAGCAGATATAAGATTTTATTCTGATTCTTCAAGAAGTTTTCACACTAAAGCATATATATTTGAATATAAAGATGGTGGAGATATTTTCATAGGTTCATCAAACATATCTAAATCAGCAATGACCAGTGGAATAGAATGGAATTATAGGATTACTAAAGAAGGTCATGAAAAGGATTTTGAAATATATCAAAATACATTTGAAGATTTATTTCTTAATTATACTATCATAGTTAATGATGAAGAATTAGAAAGATATTCGAAAAATTGGAAAAGACCTAAAGTATATAATCAAATAGAAGAAATTAATGGTAAGACACATGATGATGAATTAGACAATACAACCCAACTATTTAAACCGAGAGGTGCTCAAATAGAAGCATTATATAATTTAAAAAAGAAAAGAGAAGAAGGTATTAATAAAGGATTAATAGTTGCTGCAACAGGAGTGGGTAAAACTTTTTTAGCTGCATTTGACTCACTTAATTATGAAAAAATATTATTCATTGCCCATAGAGAAGAAATTTTAATTCAATCAGAAGAAACATTTAGAAAGGTAAGACCTGAAGCTAAAACAGGATTCTTTATGAATGTAAAGAGAAATAATAAGGCAGATATAATATTTGCCAGTGTACAAACATTAGGTAAAAATAAATACTTAAATGAAGAAACATTTAAAAAGGATTATTTTGACTATATTATAATAGATGAGTTTCATCATGCTGTTGCTGGGAACTATAAAAATATCATTGAATATTTTAATACACAATTTATGCTTGGGCTAACTGCGACCCCTGATAGATTAGATAATAAAGATGTTTATGAGTTATGTGATTATAACTTAATTTATGAAGCATCTTTAAAAGCAGCTATAAATAAAGGATGGTTAGTCCCCTTCAGATACTATGGAATTTATGATGATAGTATAGACTATAATAAAATAGATATTAAAAAGGGAAAATATAATGGAAAGGAACTAGAGGAAGCTTTAAGTATAAATAAAAGAGCAAAATTGATATTTAAAAATTATAACAAATATAAAAGTAAAAGGGCATTAGGATTCTGCACAAGTAAAAAACATGCGGAGTTTATGGCTAGGTTCTTTAATAAAAATGGAATAAAAGCGTGTTCGGTTTATAGTGGAGATAAAGGAAAGTATTGTTTGAAAAGAAATGAAGCCATAGATAAGTTAAGAAGTGGAGAATTAAAGATAATATTTTCTGTAGACATATTTAATGAAGGACTAGATATAAAAGCCGTTGATATGGTATTATTTTTAAGACCTACAGAATCACCAACTGTGTTTTTACAGCAATTAGGTAGAGGACTAAGGAAGTATAATAACAAAAAATATTTAAACGTTTTGGATTTCATAGGAAATTTTAAAAAAGCTAATCTTATACCATTTTTATTAAAAGGTAATAGGGATGCAATTAATAAAAAATCTTTAAAGAATATTATTCCTACAGAAGAAGAATTACCTGAGGATTGTTATATTGATTTTGACTTTAGATTAGTGGATATGTTTAAAAGAATGGCTGATGCTAATAACAAACTTTCGGATATAATTTTAGAAGAATATTATAGAATAAAAGAAGATTTAATTAAAAGACCATCAAGAGTAGACTTACTTACATATATGGATAATTCTATTTATTATAATATGAAGAAGAAATCAGACTTAAACTTATTCAAAAACTTCATTGGATTTCTAAATAAAAATGATGAACTTATTGATAAAGAGAAGAAAATATTAGGAACAATAGCTGAAGACTTTATTAATATAATAGAAACTACTAATATGGCTAAGACCTATAAGATGCCAATATTATTAGCTTTTTATAATAATGGTAATATTAAGATGAAGATAAACTATGATGATATATATATAAGTTTTTATGAATTTTATTCAAAAGGTTCAAATGGGATAGATATGATAAGGCATAAAAGTACTGTCAATTATAAAAATTGGGGTAAAAAAGAATATGTAAAATTAGCAATAAGAAATCCAATTAAGTATCTAAATAAAACCCATAGTGATTTTTTCTATAAAGAGGATAGTTTATTTTGTTTAAATAAAGAACTTGAAAAATATATAACTAATCCTATCTTTGTTGAGCATTTTAAAGATGCAATAGACTTAAGGACAAAAGAATTTTATAAAAACAGACTATTAAAGAAGAGTTAAGGAAATGGAGGGAACTTTGTGATTTGTATATTCTGCGATACAAATGAATTAGAAATTCAATTGGAAAATGAACTAGCCTATGCTATATTTGATAAATATCCAGTTAGCAAAGGACATATGTTGATAATACCAAAGAGACATTTTCAGAGCTTTTTTGAAGCAAGTAAAGAAGAAATACTAGCCATATATGATTTAATACACAAATGCAAAAGACTTTTAGAAGAAAAATATAATCCAGATGGATATAACATTGGAGTTAATGTCAATGAAGAAGCAGGACAAACAATAATGCACTTACATGTACATATAATACCTAGACATAAGGGAGATGTTTCTGATCCAAGGGGAGGTATAAGAAATCTAAAGCCACAATTAGTACCATATAAAGGATAGATTAGATTATTTATGAGTAAGAAAAAACTTGTGAAAAAAATGAGTATAAAGAAATAGATGAATATAAAATCAAGAGGTAAAACATACAGATGAACATCTTTCGAACCAAACTAAAGAAAATATAGGTGAAGATATAGCTGATTAGATGAAGGGAGTTACATACTACAACCAAATTAAACCAAAAATGTTATAATAGTTATATTACTATTATAAATTGAGGGTGATAATATGCCAAAGGAAGGTTTATACGAAGAGGTTATAAGTGAAAAATTAGATGAAAAACTTAATGAACTGAAAAATATGCAACATGAAAGGGAAAAAATAGATAAGGAAGAAGCTAAAAATATATTATCTAAATACATAGGACAAGTTACTAAAAGGGCTTTAAGTTATATAAGAGAGGATAAAAAAAGTAAAGATAGTGAAGGGTTATTAGAACAAATTAAAGCGTGTAATGAAATTATAGACATACTCAGTGAAATATCCAATGAAGAGTCACTTAAAGACTATAATATAAGTGAAAAGGCTCAAGTTTTAACATCTCTTTATTCTAAGATAAATCATGTAAGGAGTATTAATAAAAAAGTAAAGGTTATAAGACCCACTACATCTATATCTGAAAGTACACTTTTTACAGGTTCATCCCTTGAGCCAAGTATGATAAGTGAACTAAAAAAAGAGATATTATCCTGTGACTGTGTTGATATGTTGGTTTCCTTTATCAAATGGAGTGGTCTTAGGATGATTATAGATGAATTAAGGGAATTTACGAAAAATGGGGATAAAAGAATAAGGATAATAACCACTTCATATATGGGAGCTACGGATTATAAAGCAGTTTTAGAATTATCTAAAATACCAAATATAGATATTAAAGTGTCATATGATACTAAAAGAACAAGACTCCATGCAAAGGCCTATATGTTTAAAAGAGAAACTGGATTTACCACCGCATATATAGGATCGTCAAATCTTTCTAATTCTGCAATGACTAGTGGGTTAGAGTGGAATATAAAGGTTACAGAAAAAGATTCCTTTGACATAGTAAGAAAGTTTCAAGCTACATTTGAAAGCTATTGGAATGATAGTGAATTTGTGATTTTTGATGGTGATGATAATAGAGATAAAAATAGGCTAAAGGATGCTTTAAAAAGTGATAATAAAAATAAGTTAGATTTTAACTTTAATTTAGATATAAGACCATATCCTTATCAAAAACAAATACTTGAAAAACTTAGGGCAGAAAGGGAGATATTTGAAAGAAATAAAAATCTTTTAGTTGCAGCTACTGGTGTGGGGAAAACTGTTATATCTGCATTTGATTATAAAGGGTTTGTAAAGACCAATCCTAAAAGAGTGAATAGATTATTATTTGTAGCGCACAGAGAGGAGATACTAAGGCAAAGTAGGGATACATTTAGAGCTATACTTAAAGATGGTAACTTTGGAGATTTATTTGTAGGAACACATAAGCCAGAAAGTTTAGACCACCTCTTTATAAGTATTCAAAGTTTTAATAGCTCTAAGCTTTATGAAAAGTTAACAACAGATTATTATGATTTTATAATAGTTGATGAAGTACATCATGGGCCGGCCACCTCATATCAAAGACTTTTGGAATATTTTGAACCTAAAGTATTATTAGGTTTAACGGCAACTCCTGAGAGGATGGATGGAAAGAGTGTACTTAAATATTTTGATGATAGAATAGCTGAAGAAATAAGACTAACCGAGGCCATTGATAGAAAACAACTAAGTCCCTTTCAGTACTTTTGTGTTACAGATGAGGTAGATTTATCTAAGTTAAAGTGGGGGAGAAATGGATATGATAAAAAAGAGCTTTCAAATGTTTATACCAATAGTGATTTAAGGGCTAATAAAATAATAAATAGTATAGATAAATATGTAAAAGATATTGATGAAGTAAAGGGATTAGGATTTTGCGTAACAGTCGAACATGCAAAATTTATGGCTGATATCTTTAACAAAAATGATATACCTTCAATTTCACTACATGGCAATTCAAGTACTGAAGAAAGAGAAAGTGCTAAGGGAGAACTTCAGAAGGGAGAAATAAAATTTATATTTGTTGTTGATTTATATAATGAAGGCGTTGATATCCCCTCTGTAAATACAGTATTATTCTTAAGACCCACAGAAAGTTTGACGGTGTTTTTACAACAACTTGGTAGAGGGCTTAGGATAGATGATGATAAGGAGTGTTTAACGGTACTTGATTTTATAGGACAGGCAAATAGAAACTATAATTTTGAAGAAAAATTTAGGGCCCTAATGGGAAAGACCAGACATTCGGTTAAATATTGTATTGAAAATGACTTTATAAATCTACCAAAGGGATGTTATATAAAGCTTGAAAAACAGGCAAAGGAATATGTACTTAGAAATATTAAGACTTTAAGAAACACTAAGAGAAATATCATTAGTAAAATGAAAACATTTACAGCTGATACTGGTATGAAATTAAATGTCGAAAACTTTTTAAAGTACCATCATTTATCACTTATTGATTTGTATGGGAAAAATGGCAATAGAAGTTTTTATAAAATGATGGTTGAGGCTAAATTAAAGGATAACTTTTATAACAAAGATGAAGAAATTTTATTAAAAAGATTAAAAAATTTATTTCATTTAGATTCAAGAAGGTTTATAAAACTTATAATAGATATATTAAACAATATCCAAAGAATTGATGAAATGTATTTTACTTTAGAAGAAGAAAATATGCTAAATATGTTATATTATACATTTTACTTAAATAAGCCAGAAAAAGAAGGATTTAAAAGTCTAAAAGAAGGACTAAAGATCTTAGGTAAAAATAATGAACTAAAAGAGGAAATTATAGAGATATTAAATTATAAGTATAATAGGATAGATTTTATAGATAAAAGGGTTAATTTAGGAGTATTTACCCCTCTTGATTTACATTGTACATATAATAGAGACCAAATATTAGCAGGACTTGGTTATTATAATAGTAATCAAAAGCCATCATTTAGAGAAAGAGTTAAATATTTAAAGGATAAAAATATAGATGCTTTTTTTATAACTTTAAATAAATCAGATAAGGATTTTTCTCCTTCAACATTATATGACGATTATGCCATAAGTGAAAAGTTATTTCACTGGCAAAGTCAAAGTAGAACATCAGTTGAAAGTCCAACTGGGCAGAGATACATCAATCATAAACAAAGGGGAAGTAAGATTATATTATTTGTTAGAGAATATAAAAAGAAAAATGGTATAACAAGTCCATATACGTATTTGGGAACTGCAGAGTATGTTAAACATTATGGTAATAGGCCTATAAGCTTTGTATGGAGGCTCCATGATGAATTACCACCGAATATGATTAAAATAGCAAATAAAAGTGTATTGTAAATGAGTCTGTAATTAATTTTGTGCTTTTAAAATAAAGTACTCCTAACTGACAATCATGAATATACTATTTTCCTTTGTGGAAATATAGGAACATAACTAATGACTCTTATTGCCAGTTTGCCATTGACATTGAGCCTCTGTGGTCATGGTTTGTTGCCAAGGGGCGATAGCCCTATAAGGGATTGGCATCGCCACCTAAAGGCTACCATGACCACATCTCAATGTAAATGGTTCGCTTCGCCAAACTTACAATGTTGATACTTTAAGTTGTATTTTCTAGGTTAAACTTAGTGTTTTCTAAATTTATGCTATTTATTCATAAAATAGCATAATATTGGTAAAAATAGTTATTATGAGGATTTATGCCTTCGGCGGCTAATGCCATGGCTACCCTATATTTCAGGATAAGTTTTTTGAAAAATTACTATAAAACTTATTTTTAGATATAGGGTTTTATTCTATCCTCAAAGAAAACTAATAATTGGTTAAGAACTAAATCCCAGTCTTTCTGTCGTTGAGTCCATTTTTTCATTATATTCCTTGAAGATAAGTATAATATTTTTTCTAGTGATTGATCATGAGGAAAAACTGACTTAGTTTTTGTAACTTTTCTAAATTGACGATGTAGACTTTCTATAATATTAGTTGTATACATGATTCTTCGAATCTCTTCAGGATATTTAAAAAATGGTGATAAAACATCCCAGTTCATTTCCCAACTTTTTAATGCAAAGGGATATTTTTCGCCCCACTTTTCTTTAAGATTATTTAAATTTTCATACGCTGACTTTTCATTAACAGCCTTATAAACTGCTTTAAAATCTTTGGCAAATTCTTTTCTATGTTTATAAGATACATACCTAAAAGAATTTCTAAGTTGGTGTATTATACATCTTTGTATTTCTGCCTTTGGATAAGCTGCTTGAACTGCTTCTTTAAATCCTGCTAGTCCGTCTACACTGAAAATTAAAATATCTTTTAACCCTCTATTTTTCAATTCATTTAGAACTCCAAGCCAAAACTTAGACGATTCACTTTCACCTATCCAGATACCTAATATATCCTTAAAACCATCTAGGGTAATACCTAATACAACATAGGCTGCCTTTTTCTTTATTTGACCATCTTCTCTTACGCTAAAATGTATTGCATCCATAAATACAAAAGGGTATAGAGGTTCAAGGGGCCTATTTTGCCACTGCTTTATTTCAGGAATTATTTTATCAGTTATTTTACTTACCATATCTGCTGACAATTCTATTCCATAGATTTCATATAACTGATTATATATATCCCTTGTTGACATACCTCTTCCATATAAAGATATAACCTTGTCTTCTATTCCAGAAATGTTTCTTGTATTTTTGGGAACAACAACGGGTTCAAATTCTCCTTTTCTATCTCTTGGTATTTTTAAATTCATTTCACCATATTTAGTCTTTACATTTTTCTCAGAATGCCCATTTCGCCTATTATCTGTGTTCTTATTTTTCTTATCTCCTTTAGAATATCCAAGTTCGATATCTAGCTCAGCTTCTAACATCTCTTGTAGTGCATCTTTAAACATATTTTTCAAATAAGAATGGAGATCATCTGCAGTCTTTAAATTTCCTTCAGTTATCATTTTTCTTAAAACTTCCTTTGGCATTGTACTCATAGAAAAACTCCCTCCTGGTTTAATTATTATTAGTAATTATTGCCAGAAAGGAGCTTTTTTCTACCTAAAAGCACAAATTAGATTACACTACCTTGTAAATTTGAAAAAAGAATCTTTTAGTGGAAATTAAAGCAGCTAATATAAATATTAAGAAACTCCTTTCTAGAAATAACTTTACCAGAAGGGAGTTTTTTTTAATGTTTTAAAGTATAATTTTTTTAGTTTTATTGTTTTTCAAAATCTTTAAAATCAATAAATAATCTGTCAACTTCATTTCCTTTCTTATCTAAGAATATAAATGACATATCTTTACAAATACCACATGTAATACTATCCTCTATTTTATTAAATCTAACATAGAAATCGGATATATCTTTGTCGTTTCTGTCTTTAGTATAGCAATACCTAACTTCCTTTATTTTATTAGATATTCCTATTATTTTTACTAGGTTATCATCGTATTTTTCGTATCTAAAATAACCTTTTACACTTGTAAAGGGTTTAATTTTTCTTAATACATAATACTTAGGTTTTCTTTTGTCGTTAATATAATCGCCAGATTTCCACTCATAAAACATATATTTTTCGTCATTAATATTTTTTATATAGAATCTACTAGCAGTTTTATTACCTTTATGTATTACTGTTTGATCTAACCACTTGGATGTACAGATTTTATTAGAGTTTATGTATTTGATATTCACTTTAGTTTTTTCAAAATTCATTTTTTCTAAGAATAATTCTCTATTAAAGTATTTTTTGCTAGGGTTATAAGTTTGAATTTTATCTACATAGTCTATACTTTTCCACTTTCCAAGAATTTGAGTTTCATCAACAGGAGGTATCCAAGTATTTTTAGTGCTTAATACTTTAGTTTCAGAGTCATAGTTAACATTTTCATTTAATATTTTAGTAACTGTAATAATTGGTATATAAGTGGTGTTTTTATATTTAATTGTATCTAATTTAATGTTTTTATCATTTATAGTAAAGTCAATACATTCAAAGTAAGCTTTTATTGTTTCATTATATCCTTGTGCTACTGAAAAGGAACCTATAATTAAGCTAGTTAGCATTGTAATAAAAAGAATTAATATAAGTTTTTTATTCATATAATCCACTCCTATACATAGTTTTTTAATTCATATGATATTTAATAGGTGATTATTCTATTAAAGTTGATTTGATTAATAAATTGTGAAAATATTTATGAAAACTATGAAAAGAAAATGTTAAGAAATTTACACAATTTATTATCATTATTAGATTAAATATGATAAAATGTGATATAAATAGGTAATATTAGATGTTTTTATACATATAAATAATGGATAAAAAAGTAAATAGTATGTAATAAATAACTATTTTTGGTAGGTGAGTCTATGAAATTGGGAAATAAACTTATAATTTCTATGTTACTGTACTTTGTAATTGGAATTACTTCTTTAAATTATGTTACTGATATAGTAGTAATGAAAAGTTATTCTAAATTAGAAAAAGATAATTTATATCTAGAAGGGGAAAGGGTACGTAATATATTTACTGATGCTACTAAAAGATTAGATGATTTGACAAAAGATTGGGCATACTGGGATGATACATATGAATTTTTATATAATGAAAATAAAGAATTTGTTGATAGAAACCTTGTAGTTTCTACTTTTGAAGAGATTAATATGGATTATGCAATTATATATAATAATAATGGACAAGCTATATTAGATTATAGATACGATGAAAATGATAAAAAAATAAAGAAAGTTAAAAAGTCAGTTATTAATGAGTTATGGAAATATAAAAATAAAGATGGACTCATAAATATAGATGGTAAGGTACTTTCTATAAGTTCAAGACAAATAACAGATACAAACAAAATAGAAAAGCCAGAGGGCTTATTAGTTTTTGCATATGATTTTGATAAAGAAATTATTAAGAATTTAAAGGATAAATTAAAAGCTGATATTGAAGTTGATTTTAATGAATCGTCTTTCAATTCAGATATAGATATAAAAACATACAATGCTAATAGTACTGCTTCTTTTAAAATTCCCTACCTAAATGATAATAAAGCAATGGAAGTAAAAATAAACATACCAAATAAAATTACAAATCTCGGTAAAAAAACAATAACAGAATTTATATGGCTTAACACTGCAATGTTTCTAATCTTTACATTTATATTATTTTTAATACTTAGGTTTGTTATAATCAATAGATTATATAAATTAAGAAAAGGTACCCATGAAATAACAAAAAGTAAGGATTTAAGCAAAAGACTTAATATAAAGGGTAATGATGAGGTTTCAGACCTTAAGGATGATATTAACTTTATGCTTGAAAAAATAGAGAGTATAAATCAAGAACTTACAGAATATGCAACCTTTGATATGTTAACTGGAGTATTAAATCGAAGAGCAGGGTTAAAAATACTTAAAAAGCATATGTTTATATCTAAAGAAAAAGGAACCCCTTTAACTATAGCATATATTGATGTTAATAACTTAAAAGTGGTTAATGATAAAGGTAGTCATCAATTAGGAGATAGATTACTTACAGATGTTGTAGATATTATTAACTCTAACATCCGTAATACAGATAAAGTATGTAGATTAGGGGGAGATGAGTTTTTAATAATATTTCCAAATAGTGATTATATTACAGTGAATAAAATATTTAATAGGATACAAAGTGTGCTTCAAAAAATAAATAAATCCTCTAATAAACCCTATAGTATAGCTATAAGTAAAGGGATTGTTGAATATGATAAAGAAATGGATATAGATCATTTTATAGAACTGGCAGATAAGTATATGTATGAAGAAAAAAAGAATAAATAAAATTTTAACTGTAAGGATGTAATCATTCTTACAGTTTTTTTAATGAAAAAATAATATTAGGAATTTTTCAAATATGCCGTTACATATATTTAGAAATTATTTAACAAATTGTAAAAAATACAAGATTATATAAAGGAAAATAGGAAAATATGTAGAATAAATTCTATAATAGAGGTGGTTTATTATGGTAAATCAAATACTGAATAAAATAATGGGAATTGATTATTATAGATTATCTAAAGAAGATAAAGAAAAAATAAAAAAAGAACAATTACAAATAAATATATCTAGACAAAGGTTTTTTTATCCCTTTTTATTAATTATTAATTTAGTTCTTTTATTTATTGACATATATAAATTTAAACCATTATGGGAAAGTACTGCAGGTTATAGAAATTTATATTATCTACATATTATTATAATAATTGGTCTTTTATATTTTATAATAGCATTAAATTTTAGGAATAAACTAAATAATTATAGTATTAAAAGAAAGAAATTAATAAGTTTAGGTTCAATGATATATATTTTATTGTGGTGTTCTTTACTTTCAATAAATGCTCAATTAATCCACGGGCAAATATCTGCATATATTATAGGTGCTTTAACTATTTCAGCATCTACTTTAATAAACCCACTTTATAATCTAATTATATATCTAATACCCCATCTGATATTTACTATAGGAGTAATTAGCATTAATATTAATGCTAATGAATTAAGTGGTAATATAGTTAATTCTACTTTTTTAATTGCTTTAACAATAGTAATAGCTAATATGAATTTTACAAACCATGTAAATGATTATAAAAATAAAAAAATAATAAAAAGTAAGAAAACGGAATTAGAAGATTCCCATAAAAATTTAGAAAAGGCTTTAAAAAAGCGAACTGAAGAACTAAATAAAATGAATGAGGATTTAATAAAAGAAATTAAGAAAAGATATGATTCTGAAGTTAGAAGCATTAAAGAAAAGCTTAGGTATGAAAGAGAGAGGGAAAAACTTAATGAAAAAATTAAATACGAAGAGATAAGAGCTCAGTTTTTTGCAAATATATCCCATGAATTTAAAACACCCTTAAACGTTATATTCAGTGCTCAACAAATGATAGATTTACTTATTAAAAATGATTTAAAAGACAATGAAGAAAAAATAAATAAATATGTAAAAACAATCAAACAAAATTGCTATAGATTAATCCGTTTAATAGGTAATTTAATAGATATAACAAAAATAGATACAGGAGTATATGAATTCAAACCTATAAATATTGATATAGTAAGAGTAGTTAAGGATATTACTTTTTCAGTAATTGATTATATTGAGAATAAAAATATAAGTTTAAATTTTAATTCAACTATTAATGAAAAGACTATTGCCTGTGATCCAGATAAAATTGAAAGAATCTTACTTAATTTAATCTCAAATGCCATTAAATTTACACCTGAAAATGGAAAAATAGATATAAATTTATCTGATAGTAAAGATTCAGTATATATTAGTATAAAAGATTCTGGAATTGGTATACCTAAAGGTATGCAAAAGATAATATTTGATAGATTTGTACAAGTTGATAAAACAACAAAAAGGGCTAGAGAGGGAAGTGGTATAGGTCTTTCATTAGTTAAAGCTTTAGTTGAAATGCACAGTGGAGAAATAAAACTTATTAGTGAAAAGAATAACGGTAGTGAGTTTATTATACGTTTACCTAGTAAGATTATTAATACAGAAAAAATCAAGGATGAAATAGCAGCAACATCCCAGGAAAAAGTAGAGAAAATAAATGTTGAGTTTTCAGATATATATTTTTAAAGTATAAAAAAAGGATTAAAACTTGATTTTAATCCTTTTCATCATTAATCAATATTTACACTTTCAACTATACTTTTATATTCTTCAAAGTTTAGAGATTGTTCTCCATCACTTAAAGCATTTTTAGGATCAGGATGGACCTCTATCATTAATCCATCGGCCCCACATGCCAAAGAGGCAAGGGACATTGGTTTAATAAGTTCTTTAAGGCCTGTACCATGGCTTGGGTCAACTATTATTGGAAGTCCTGTTTCCTTTTTCATAATAGGTACAGCTGCTAAGTCAAGGGTATTTCTTGTGTATGAGTCAAAGGACCTTATTCCTCTTTCACATAATATTATATTTTCATTACCATAGGCTGCAATATATTCTGCTGCCATTATCCATTCCTTTATGGTAGCACACATTCCCCTTTTTAATAGTATAGGAGCTTTTGTTTTACCGATAGCTTTAAGTAAAGAGTAATTATGCATATTTCTAGAACCTATTTGTATAATATCTGAATATTTAAGTAGCATATCTAAATGACTCTCATCCATAAGCTCTGTAACTACAGGCAGTTTAGCCTTTTCTCCTGCTAATTTTAAATATTTTAATCCTTCTAAACCTAGACCTTGAAAACTATAGGGGCTTGTCCTAGGTTTAAATGCACCACCTCTTAATATATTAACACCTATCTCTTTTAGTCTGATAGCAGTTTCTATTATCTGATTTTTAGATTCTATAGAGCATGGTCCAGCGATAAATACAGAAGGATTATTTCCTCCTATTTTCAGTTTTTTTACTTTAACTTCTCTTTTTTTTCCAGTTAAAATTCTTTTATCCATCTTTTTTCACCCTTATTTCTTCGCCATCTAAATTATCTATTATTTCTTTTATATTTTTTCCGTTAATTTCAATGGTTTTATTAATTTCATAAAGGGGAACCATTACAAAGGCTCTTTCACACATTCTAGGATGGGGTACTATTAAATCTTTATCATTTGATTTAAACCCTTCATACAATAATATATCTACATCAATACTCCTTGGCCCCCAACGAATAATACGCTTTCTTTTTAATTCACTTTCAATGTATTGACAATACTCTAAAAGCTTATAAGGTTTAAGGGTAGTTTCAATTTCAATTACTATATTTAAAAACCAATCCTGCTTAGTATATCCAACGGGTTCAGTTTCATAAAAGGAGGATTTATTAGTAATAGATATATTTAGGTTTTCTTTTAATAATTCAATAGCTTTATTAATATTTTCCTTTGTATCACCTATATTACTTCCTAATCCTAGATAAACTTTATTCATTACGATTTCTCCTTATTTCAATTCCAAAATAGTCATAAATACCATTAACCGGTGCTTCAGGTTTTTTGATTTTTATAGTGATTTCAACTACTCTTTGAAATTTTTCTAATATTTCTTTAGCTATATTTTCACCTAATGCTTCTAAAAGATTATATTTATGATTTTTAACTATGTCTTTAACTAGACTATAAACATCAGCATAACTAACTGTTTTTTCAACTTCATCTGTTTTTCCTGCTTCTTTTAAATCTGTCAAAAGTTCTATATCTAAAAAGAACTTTTGACCTAGTAAATTTTCCTCCTGTAAAACACCATGATATCCATAGAAGGCTAGGTTTTTCATTATTATTTTATCCATTATCTACACCCCTTACTATGGCATCAGTGACTTTTGAAGCTCTTAAATTTTCCTCTACATCGTGTACTCTTAAGATGTCTATACCTTGTATTATACCCATAACAGATGTGGCTAGAGTACCTTCAAGACGTTTTTCAGAGGGTAAATCTAATATTTTACCAATCATAGATTTTCTTGAAGTACCTAAAAGTATAGGACATCCAAGATCATTTAACTCTCCTAATCTTGACATTACATGCATATTTTGTTCTGGAGTTTTCCCAAAACCTATTCCAGGGTCTAGTATAATTTTGTCTCTATTAACACCTGCATTCGTTGCTATTTTAATGGATTTATTAAGAAATCCCATCACTTCTTTTAAAATATCATTTCTATATTCTGTATTATTTTGATTATGCATTATGATAACTGGCACATCATATTTAGCTATAACTTCAGCCATTAAAGGATCTCTTTGTAATCCCCAGACATCATTTATCATATGGGCACCTGCTTTTAAAACTTTTTCTGCAACAGATGCTTTATAAGTATCAACAGATATAGCTACATCTACTTCTTTAACTAATCTTTTAACTATCGGTAATACCCTTTTTAATTCTTCATCAGCATCAACTTCTGTTGCCCCAGGACGGGTAGATTCCCCTCCTATATCTATAATATCTGCTCCTTTTTCAACCATTTTCTTTGCATGGTCTATAGCTTTATCTACATCAACATATCTTCCACCATCGGAAAATGAATCAGGAGTGACATTTAAAATGCCCATTATAATTGTCTTTTCACCGAATCTTAGAGTATGTTCTCTACATTTAATTTCTCTTTTTCTATGGATATTATAACTTATATTTCTCATATTCAACCTCCAATATTATTTTCCTAAATTTATTAAAGACATTGCTTCAGCCCTTGCTTTTGCATCATCATTAAAAACTCCCCTTACAGCGGAAGTAATTGTTTTAGACCCAGGTTTTTTTACACCTCTCATTGTCATACACATATGTTCAGCTTCTACAACAACTATAATACCATAAGGGTCTAATACTTTAAGAATTGAATCAGCTATTGATGTTGTTAATCTTTCCTGTAATTGAGGTCTCTTTGCTATTGTTTCAACAACCCTTGCTAACTTACTAAGTCCGGTTAATTTTCCATTTCTAGGTAAATAGCCTACGTGGGCTTTACCATAGAAGGGTACTAGGTGATGCTCACACATTGAATAAAATGGTATATCCTTAACTAAAACTAGTTCTTCATGTTGTTCTTCTTGGAAAAATACTTCTAAATGCTTATCAGGATTCTTTTTAAGTCCAACAAATATTTCTTCATACATATTAGCAATTCTCTTAGGAGTATCCTTTAACCCCTCTCTATCAGGATCTTCTCCTATAGCTTCTAATATATCTCTAACGGCATTTTTTATTTTATCTTTATCCATATCAATACTCCCTTTCTTTTTTTATTTGTCAATTGGATATTTCCCCCTAGGCCAATATTTTAATACTCCACCATAGGGCTTTAAAACATAATCAAGTAATATTTTTATTTTTTTTAATTTACCCTTAATTTCTTTTGCCTTTAAAAAATCTTCACAAAGATTATATAACTTTTTATCTTGTTTTTTTATCTTTTTTAAAATTTTTTTATCCTTTACTAACCAACTATTATTAAGTTTTAGAAATGATTTTAAAATATCTTTAAATAGATTATTAATAAGAAATAATGTATTTATATCATCTTCTAATCCATTTAATATATCCTTATATGATTCATATAATTTAAACCTTTCAAATTTAATTTCATAATCAGATAGAGGCTTTAATCCATTTTCATAAATGCATTTTATTTTTTTAAGATAATTATCAATATCTTCATTATTCTTATAAACAATTTTAGCATTTTTTAAGATTTTTATCATTAACTTTTGTTTATTTAATATTACTTTATCTAATACCTTAAGTGGCATATAGGATATATCAAAATCAACCCCATCAATATTTATTATCTCCCTTTCAAAGGATTCTTTAGAGTTAATAACAAAAATATCTATATCATTAAGTTTATGAAAATCTTTTCTATTAACTTTTGAACCTGCACCTACTAATAATATAGCATGTACATTATCTCTATTAATTATTTTTTTAATTTCTCTATCATATATCTGTTGTGTTTTCATTTAATTCACCTAGCATTTTTTTATATTCTTTTAAAAAAGTGTAAGTAATATTACGTTTGTTTATTTTAAAATTTTTATCCTCTAGCTTAGATATAGGCATTATATCCATTAAGGAATTTGATATAAAAATTTCTTCTGCATTTAATAAATCTTTCTTTTTAAACTTTCCGATTTTTATATTAAAATTTAGCTTCTTTATAATATCAATTATATATTTCCTTGTAATACCTGGTAAAATACCACAATCAATAGATGGAGTATATATAGTTTTATCCTTTATAAAAAATATATTTGAAATAGCTCCTTCACAAATTTTATCATAGACATTCATAAAAATAACTTCATTATATCCTTTATTTAAAGCAGCTTGTCTTTCTAAGATATTTTCTAAATAATTATTACATTTAAGATAAACTAACCTAGATTCTGGATTTCTTTTATGTTTAGAAAAACATATTTTAAAACCCTTTTTATAATCTATACTTTTATAATTGATATCTCTAGTAGTAATAATTAAATCACTATCGGTATCGTTTTTTGTAACTACTATTTTAATACCACAATAATCTTTATTATTTGCCTTTAATAATCTATAACATTTCTTTTTTAAAGTTTTTAAGTCGTATTCAAAAGCTATATTTAATTTATTACAAGCATCTTTTAATCTTTTTATATGATCTTTTAAAAAACAAATCCTACCTTTAATAACCTTCAAAGTTTCAAAAGCACCATAGCCATACATAAAACCTTTACTTAAAGGAGTAAGCCTTGCTTCTTTCTTTTTTATTAATTTATCATTTATTAAAATATACAAAATAAATTCTCCTTTTAAAAGATAAATACTAATATTTTAATGCTTCTATTAATGCTTTAGCTTTATGAAGGGTTTCTTCATACTCCATTTCAGCATCTGAATCCCAAACAATGGCTCCGCCAACTTGAAAATATGCCTTTTTATCCTTACAAAGAATAGTTCTAATTGCAATATTTAAATCCATATACCCATTAAAGCCTATATAACCTATAGAGCCTGTATATACATTTCTTTGTGTAGGTTCTAATTCATCTATTATTTCCATAGCTCTAATTTTAGGTGCCCCTGTTATAGAACCTCCAGGAAATGTTGCTTTTATACAATCTATACTATCATACTCATCTTTAATTTCCCCTGTTACTGTCGATACTAAATGATATACAGTTGAATACTCTTCAAGTTTGAATAATTCAGGTACTTTAACTGTTCCGACCTTTGATATTTTACCTAAATCATTTCTTTCTAAGTCAACAATCATTAATAACTCAGCTTTATCCTTTTCACTTGATAATAAATCTTCTCTATTTTTTTTATCTTCTTTAGGATTTTTACCCCTAGGTCTTGTACCCTTTATTGGACGTGTTTGTATTAAATTATCCTTTATTTCTATAAATCTTTCAGGGGAGCTACTAACTATGCTTCCTTCTCCAAAATCAATAAATCCTGCAAAGGGAGCTGGGTTTATATTCCTAAGCTTATTAAAAAGTTCAAAGGGACTATCTTCAATATCACATTCAAATCGTTGGGTCATATTTGCTTGATAAATATCTCCAGCTTTAATATAATCTTTTATTTTGTTGATAGCTTTTAAATAGTCTTCCTTTTTAAAGTTTGACTTTAAATCTATAATATTATTTCCCTTTTTCAAATTAATCTTTTTATTTTCTTCTTCCCCTTTTTTTATTTTTTCTATTATATTATTTACAACTTTTTCTTTAGTATCCTTTATTCCTAATGATGCTACATATACATCATTTTGTCTATGGTCTATAATAATTACACCATCATAAAATCCAAAGAAACAATCAGGAATTTTTATATCATCAATGGCTGTTCTAGGTAGTTTTTCAATGTGATGATATAAATCATATGAAAAATATCCAACGCCTCCACCTAAAAAGGGGAGTTCTGATTTATAATCCATATTATATTTTGATAAAACTTCCTGTAATTTATCTAAAGGATTTCCGTAAAAAGTTGATGTTTTACCATTTTCTGTTATATCTATTTTATCTTCTTTACTTTTAAAAACTAAAAAGGGTTCAAATCCAATAAATGAATATTTTCCAAGGGAATCATGATCCATTCCACTATCTAGAAAGAAGGTATGTTTTTTATCTTTAAATAGTGTAAATATTTCAAAACTATTTAAAGAGGTATTTACTTTTTTAATTAGCATCTTTACACCTACTTTTTCTTTTTTTCGATTCTATTAAAAAATTTTCTAAAATTTCTAATCCCATATCAGTTAATATTGCCTCAGGATGAAATTGTACGCCCTCTAGCATATATTCTTTGTGTTTTATGCCCATTATTTCACCATCTGAGGTTTCTGCTGTAATTAAAAAGCACTCAGGTAAAGATTTCTTTTCTAAAACTAAAGAATGATATCTAGTTACATTTAATGGGTTATTTAACCCTTTAAAGACTCCTTTATTATTATGTTTTATAGGATGTACCTTACCATGGACAGGTTCTAAAGCTTTAATAACTTTACTGCCATAAACATGACCTATGGTTTGATGTCCTAGACATATTCCCAAAATAGGTATTTCACCTTTAAATTCCTTTACTATATCTATACATATTCCTGCTTCATTAGGTGTACACGGTCCAGGTGATAAAACAATCATATCAGGGTTTAATTTTTTAATTTCCTCTAAGCTAATACAATCATTTCTATAAACCAAAACTTCTTCATTTAAACACTCTAGATATTGCACTAAATTATAGGTAAAAGAATCATAATTATCCACCATTAAAATCAATTACTACACCTCACTTTTTATTTTAAATTATTTTTAAAGATAGAATGAAATCTTTTTATTTCAAATTAAATGGTAACTTCTTTACTCTAAGGTTATATTTAATTAAAAATAAAAACAATAATAAATATTTTCCTATATTTCATTATATATCGACAAACTTTTTATAGTCAATGTTTATTGTCATTTTTTTAACGAAATATTCTAAAATCATATGTTATAATAAATTTAGAAATTAAAATAAGAAATAAAACTTTAAAAGGAGAAAGATATGAAATTAGGATATACCTTTGATGAAAAAATATTAAAAGAAATAAGTATTAATGATTTTTTTAAAAAAATATATAATGAAAAAATTAAAAGTATTGAGATTAGTCCAGATGAAAAGTTACTTTCTTTAGATGAATATAAAAAAATAGCTGAATTATCAACTGATAAAAAAATTAATATAAACTTCCACGTTCCATATTTTATAGATGAATTATATGAAATAATGAATTTAAATAATAATAGAAAGGATGTAATTGATAGTTATAAAAAGTTATTAAAACTAATAAATGAATTACAGGATATAACATGTAAATCTTCAATGTTAGTTATCCATGGAGGAAAATATAAAAAAAAGGAAAAAAAATCTAAGGGAATTTACTTTACTTTATCATTTTTAGATTGGATGCTAAATTTTATAGAAAGAAAGAAATTAAATATTACCCTAGCCTTTGAAACATTAAATAAAGAAAATGATAGACAAGTAGGGGATACTAGAGAAGATGTATCATATATAATAAATAAATTTAATGATTCTAAATTAGGTATTTGTTGGGATATAACCCATGATTATTTTAATAATCAAAAAAAAATAAAGTTTAATGATTTATCTATAAAAGATATTTATTATTGTCATATCCATGGAAGGATTAAGAATAAATCACATACTTCAATTAAAAAAAGTGATATTGATTTTAGTAAACAATTAAATTACTTAATAAAAAATGATTATAATGGTATTTTAAATATTGAACTACTTTCTCAATACTCTAAAAAATATTTAGATGATTTATTAAATGATATAGATTATTTAAATAATTTAGTTAATAAAGAAAGGTCATAGCTAATTTAGCTATGACCTTTCTTTATTGTTTAAGAAAGTATAAAATTTTTTGATATAATAGAGTAGGTGAAAGTCAGATGATGTCTATACCACAGAATTTATGCAAACTATTTACAGTAAAAATATGGTTGCGCTTAAGGAGGTAAC
>VEND01000081.1 GCA_009711765.1 Bacillota bacterium
AAGATTTCACAGAGGCAATACCTGCATTTTTAACTATTATAATGATGCCTTTAACTTATTCTATTGCTGAGGGTATTGTTTTTGGTATGATTTCATATATAGCTTTAAAAACAATAACAGGAAAATACAGAGAAGTTTCACCTTTAATGTATATTTTAGGATTATTATTTATTTTGAAATTTATTATAGGATAAAAAAAGAGCAGATATTTTCTGCTCTTTTATTATCTCATATTGTTAGATAATAATTTTCGTCCCTTATAAGTTAAGGCTAGGTTTCTAGATTTAGAATGTTTTTTTTCTATTAATCCCAGATCTTCTAATTCTTTTAAAAGCTTAGAAGTTTTTTCTTCAGTCTCGATATCAAGTATATTAGTAAGTTCAGTTGTAGTAGGACTGAAATAGTTATCATTTATAAATTCTAAAATGGTTTCTAATAATTCAAATTTTATGTTATTAATCATAAAAGCCTCCCTTAACTATATATTCGACAAAAGAGTCGAAAATCCTTTAATATTTTGTTTTCATATAAAAACCTAACTAAAACACATTATAAAATACCAATGTTCGTATTATAATAAACTATAGAGACTAAAATATATAAAATATTCGTAAAATCTATTGACTTAAATAAAGGCCTTTGATATTATATACTTAAACTAAATTATTAATCTCATATAAGTCCTGGGATATGGCCGGGAAGTCTCTACCAAGTGACCATAAATTACTTGACTATGAGTGAAAGAGTATCTAGGGTTCCGGAGTATAAAACTTGTCAGGACCAAGGGATACAGATATTTTTAAATATCACACCGAGGGGATAAAAGCCCGGGCGGGTAGGTTTCGCTTATATACCTATCCTGCCCGGGTTTTATTTAATGTATATAGATTTTAGAATATGCAGTTAAGTAACTGGAAAAGATAAATTAAGAAATAATAAAAGGCGGTGGATTATCATGGGAGAAACAGTAAGAAGAATTTTTGTCAAAAAGAAAAATGGATTTGACATAGAAGGAGAACATTTACTAGAGGATTTTAAAGAACAGTTAGATATTAAAGGATTAAAAAATGTTAGGGTAATAAATCGTTATGATATTTCAGGAATATCTCAAAATGAGTATGAAAAGAGTAAAAAAATAATATTTGCAGATCCAGCGGTGGATTATGTATATGATGAAACTATAGATATAGATGATGAGTGTAGAGTATTTGCAGTTGAATATTTACCAGGTCAATATGATCAAAGAGCAGATTCAGCAGCTCAATGTGTTGAAATATTAACTCAAAATGAAAGACCTAATGTAAAGACTTCGAAACTTTTTGTATTAGAAGGAAATTTAACAGATAATGATTTAAAAAGAATAAAAGAATATCACATAAATCCAATTGATTCAAAGGAAGCATCCTTAGAAAAACCAGATAGTTTAACTGATGATTACGAAAATCCAGAGGATGTAAAAATAGTTAAAGGCTTTATAGATATGGGTTTAGATGAATTAGAAAAATATCTTAAAGAAGCTGGTTTTGCTATGGATCTTGAGGATTTAAAATTTTGTCAAGAATATTTTAATAAAACTGAAAAGAGAGACCCTACTATTACAGAATTAAAGGTTATAGATACTTATTGGTCAGATCATTGTAGACATACTACATTTTCAACTAAATTAGAAGATATTAATTTTAAAGATGGGTATTATACAAAGGCTATAATGAAAGCCTATAACGAATATTTAAATTCAAGGGAATATGTATATGGAGAAAAAGAAAAAGATATTTGTTTAATGGATATAGCTACTATGGGTATGAAAGAATTAAGAAAAAAAGGAATGCTTGATGATTTAGAAATATCGGATGAAATTAATGCAGCAAGTATTATTGTTGATGTGGATATAGAGGGTGAGAATGAAAAATGGCTTGTTATGTTTAAAAATGAAACTCATAATCATCCAACTGAAATTGAACCCTTTGGTGGAGCAGCTACTTGTTTAGGAGGAGCTATAAGAGATCCATTATCAGGAAGAAGTTATGTATATCAAGCTATGAGAGTTACTGGAAGTGGAGATCCTAGAGTTAGTATAGAGGATACTTTAGAAGGTAAACTTCCTCAAAGAAAAATAACAAAAGAAGCAGCTGAAGGCTATAGTTCCTATGGAAATCAAATAGGATTAGCTACTGGGCATGTTTCTGAAATTTATGATAATGACTATTTAGCAAAAAGGATGGAAATAGGAGCAGTTATCGCAGCAGCTCCTAAAGAAAATGTAAGAAGAGAAAAACCTAAAAAGGGAGATTTAATCCTTTTAGTTGGAGGTAGAACAGGAAGAGATGGATGCGGAGGAGCTACCGGTTCTTCTAAGGAACATGATGAAGAATCTATATATAAAAGTGGAGCTGAAGTTCAAAAGGGAAATCCTCCAACAGAGAGAAAAATACAAAGATTATTTAGAAATGGTGATTTAGCTAAACTTATAAAAAAATGTAATGATTTTGGAGCAGGTGGAGTTTCAGTAGCAATAGGGGAATTAGCCGATAGTTTAGAAATAAATTTAGATAAAGTTCCTAAAAAATATGAAGGCTTAGATGGGACTGAACTTGCAATTTCTGAATCCCAAGAAAGAATGGCAGTTGTTATTGATAAAAACGACCTTTATAAGTTTAAAAAGCATTGTAGTACAGAAAATCTTGAAGCTACTATAGTTGCTGAAGTAACTGATACAAATAGATTAATTATGAAGTGGAGAAATAAAAATATTTTAGATATCAGTAGGGATTTTCTAAATACAAATGGTGTTAAGAAGAAAGCTTCTATATCAGTTGCAGAACCTGATAAAGATAAAAATTTCTTTAAAAATAATATTGAAATTAAAAATATAGAAGATTCATGGCTAAATACATTATCGGATTTAAATGTAACAAGCCAAAAAGGATTAGTAGAAATGTTTGATAGCACTATAGGAAAAGGTACTGTATTAATGCCTTTTGGAGGGAAATATCAATTAACTCCGACTGAGGGTATGGTAGCTAAAATACCAGTATTAAATAAAGAGACTAATACATGTAGTATTATGAGTTATGGATTTGATCCGAAACTTTCAAAATGGAGTCCATTTCATGGTGCAATGTATGCAGTTGTTCATTCCATAGCAAAGGTAGTTTCTATGGGAGGAGACTATAAAAAGACTAGATTAACACTTCAAGAGTATTTTGAAAAGCTAGGAGATAATAGTATAAAGTGGGGTAAACCATTTAGTGCATTATTAGGAGCCTTTTATGCTCAAAAGAAACTTAATATACCTGCAATAGGTGGAAAAGATAGTATGTCAGGAACATTTAAAGATTTAAATGTTCCACCAACATTGGTAAGTTTCGCAGTTAATGTAGCTGATGCTAGAAATATAATATCTCCAGAATTTAAAAAGATAGGTAGCAATGTAGTAGTAATAAATTTAGAAAGAAAAGAAGATGAGTTACCAGATTTTGAAATTCTTCAAAAGAATTTTTCTAAAATATATAAACTGATAAATGAAGGCAAAATATTATCAGCCCATACTGTGGGTAAAGGTGGAATTTCAGCAGCAATAAGTAAAATGGCCTTTGGTAATAAAATTGGTATGAAATTTAAAGATATTGAGGTAAATAAATTATTTGAAGAAAATTATGGCTCAGTAGTAGTAGAAATTGAAGAAAATGAGGATATAACTAAATTACTTTCAGATATTAATTATACTCAATTAGGTAATACTGAAGATGAAAAGATAATTAAAATTAAAGATACAAAAATAGATCTAGAAAAGGCTATTAAATACTTTGAAGAACCACTAAGTGAAGTATTTCCTATAAAAGAAAGTATAGATAAAGAGATAAAAGATGTTAAATATACTAAGGGAAATAAAGTGAAATCAAGCATTACTATAGCAAAACCAAGGGTATTAATCCCTACATTTCCTGGAACAAACTGTGAATATGACACAGCTACTGCATTTAAAAAGGCTAAAGCTGAAACAGAAACTTTAATATTTAAAAACTTAACTACAAATGATATTAAGGAATCTATAGATGTTTTTGCTGAAAAAATAAATAAATCTCAGATAATAGCTTTACCTGGAGGATTTAGTGCAGGGGATGAACCTGATGGTTCAGGTAAGTTTATAGCAGCTGTATTTAGAAATCCTAAAATAAAAGAAGCAGTTATGAATTTATTAAACAATAGAGATGGTTTAATTATTGGTATATGTAATGGATTTCAAACTTTAGTTAAATTAGGATTAGTTCCCTATGGAGAAATAATTGAGCCAAATGAAAACCAACCAACGCTTACCTTTAATAAAATAGGACGACACGTATCAAGTATGGTTAAAACAAAGGTAACAAGTAATTTATCACCATGGTTTAATAATGTTAAAGTAGGAGAAGTATTTGATATAGCAGTATCCCACGGCGAGGGAAGATTTGTAGCAAATGAAAAAGATTTAAAGAAAATGATAGACAATGGACAAATAGCAACACAATATGTTGATTATGATAATAGAGCAAGTTATGATGGTAAATTTAATCCTAATGGTTCTTTATTAGCTATAGAAGGAATAACAAGTCCAGATGGAAGAATATTAGGTAAAATGGGTCATTCAGAAAGAATAGGAAAAGATATATGTAAAAATGTAGTTGGTAAAAAGGATCAATTAATTTTTGAAGCAGGAGTTAAGTACTTTAAATAATCTAAAAAGGATGTGTTAAAAGTGAAAATAGCAATAGTAATGGGTAGTGATTCAGATTTTCCAGTAGTTGAAAAGGGACTTAAGATGTTAAAGGAGTTTGGTGTAGAGGTTGATGTTAAGGTAATAAGTGCCCATAGAACTCCATTTAAGGCTTTAGATTTTGCTGATAAGGCTGAAAGTTTAGGTTATGAATTAATAATAGGAGCAGCAGGAAAAGCAGCCCATTTACCGGGTGTTTTAGCTGGGGTAACTATTTTACCAGTTATAGGACTTCCAATTAAATCTTCAACTATGGACGGATTAGATTCGCTTTTATCAATAGTTCAAATGCCAAAGGGAGTACCAGTAGCTACAGTTGCAATTAATGGATCTTTAAATGCAGCATTATTAGCTATAGAAATATTATCTGTTAAATATCCTGAGTTAAGGGAAAAGTTAAAAAATTATAGAGAAGAAATGAAAGTACAAGTCCATGAGAAAAATGAAGCAGTACAACAAAAATTAAAATAATGGGGGTTTATAATATGGATAAAAAAGAAATGTTATATGAAGGAAAGGCTAAAAAGGTTTTTAAAACTGATGATGAAAAAAGATATTTAGTTAAGTATAAAGATGATGCAACTGCTTTTAATGGAGTGAAAAAAGGTACAATAGTAGGTAAAGGTGCTATTAATAATAAAATGTCAGCTTTACTTTTTAAGATATTAGAAGAAAAGGGAATACCTACTCATTTTGAAGAGCTAATAAGCGATAGAGAAATGGTAGTAAAAGCAGTTGAAATATTACCGATAGAAGTTATAGTAAGAAATGTAGCAGCAGGTTCTTTAGCAAAAAGATTAGGTTTAGATGAGGGAACTAAAATGGAAACTACAGTTTTAGAATACTGTTATAAAAATGATGATTTAGGAGATCCAATGATTAATGAGTATCATATAAAAGCAATTAATCTTGCAACTAAAGAGCAATTAGAAGTTGTTGAAGAATATGCATTAAAGATAAATGATATATTAGTTAAGTTCTTTAAAGAAAGAAATATTAATCTAATAGATTTTAAACTTGAATTTGGATTATATGATGGTAAAGTAATTTTAGCAGATGAAATATCCCCAGATACTTGTAGATTATGGGATCTAAAAACAAACAAGAAATTGGATAAGGATAGATTTAGAAGAGACTTAGGAGATGTTGAAGCAGTATATGAAGAAGTTTTAGATAGACTTAAATAGTATCCTGAAAGGGGATGAGGACATGTATGCAGGTTTAGATAGTGATAAACTAAAAGAAGAATGTGGAGTAATGGGGGTTTATTCAGACGATAAACAAAGTACTTCCCAGCTTATATATTTTGGTTTATATGCCCTTCAACATAGAGGACAAGAGAGTGCAGGTATGGCTATAAGTGATGATGGAGTTATTGATTATCATAAGGAAATGGGTCTTGTACCTAGGGTATTTAATAATAAAGTATTAAAAGAATTAACAGGTAATGTAGGTATAGGACATGTTAGATATTCAACAACTGGAGAAAGTCATGTTGAAAACGCACAACCTTTAGTAGTTAAGTATAAAAAGGGTCATATTGCTTTAGCCCATAATGGTAACTTAGTTAATGCCGGAGCTTTAAGGGATATGCTTGAAAATGAAGGTGTGATTTTTCAAACGTCAATAGATAGTGAAGTTGTTGCTAATCTTTTAGCTAGATATCATAAAGATAATATAGAAGAGTCAGTAAAACAAGTAATGGAAGTTTTAAAAGGTTCCTTTGCTTTTGTTTTGATGACTGATGATAAACTTATAGGTGCTAGAGATCCCCATGGGCTTAGACCACTTTGTATAGGAAAGACAGAAAATGGTTATATATTAGCATCAGAATCATGCGCACTAAGTACTATAGGTGCAGAATTTGTAAGAGACGTAGAACCGGGAGAAGTAATTTTAATAGATGAAAATGGTTTAAAAAGTATTAAAAGTAATAAGTGGTGTAGAAAAAGTCTTTGTATGTTTGAACTTATATATTTTGCAAGACCAGATAGTACTATGGATGATATAAATATATATTTAGCAAGAAGTGAGGCAGGCAAAATACTAGCTAAAGAAGCTCCTGTTGAAGCAGATGTTGTAATCAGTGTTCCGGATTCTGGAACACCAGCTGCAATAGGATTTGCAGAAGAGTCAAAAATACCCTACGGAGTAGGACTTATAAAAAATAAATATACAGGAAGAACTTTTATTCAACCTAATCAAGAGTTAAGAGAACAAGGTGTAAAGATAAAATTAAATGTATTAAAGGAAAATGTTAAAGACAAAAGGGTTGTTATGGTTGATGATTCTATAGTTAGGGGAACTACTAGTAAAAGGATAGTAGCTATGTTAAAGGAAGCTGGAGCTAAAGAGGTACATGTAAGAGTTAGTTCACCTCCTGTAAAATATTCATGTTTCTTTGGAATAGATACTCCTTATAGAAAGTATTTAGTTGGAGCTAATTATACAGTGGATGAAATAAGAGAAAATATCGGCGCAGATAGTCTTCATTATATTTCATTAGAAGGATTAAAAAAATCAACGAAAAGAGAATCAGGTTTTTGCTTAGCTTGTCTTAATGGGGAATATCCAATGGAAGTACCCATGGAGGGAGACAATAAGAAAGGTGATTAGGTGGTGAAAAAAATGAAAAAGAAGGGTCTAACTTATAAAGATTCAGGTGTTGATGTTAAAGCAGGATATAAATCAGTTAATTTGATGAAAGAAAGTGTGAAAAAAACCTTCACAGAAGGTGTTGTTTCAGATATTGGAGGTTTTGGAGGACTTTTTGAAATAAATAAAGACGATTATGAAAATCCGATACTTGTATCAGGTACAGATGGAGTAGGAACAAAACTTAAAATAGCTTTTATGATGGATAAACATAATACAATAGGAGAAGACTGTGTTGCAATGTGTGTTAATGATGTATTATGTCAAGGGGCTAAACCTTTATTTTTTCTTGATTATATAGCAACTGGAAAACTTAAACCTGAAAAGGTAGCAAGTATTGTTGAGGGTATATCAAATGGATGTATAAAAGCAAGAGCTTCCTTAATAGGTGGAGAAACTGCTGAAATGCCTGGACTTTATAATGATGGGGAATATGATGTAGCTGGGTTTACTGTTGGTATAGTTGATAAAGATAAAATAATAGATGGAAGTAAGATTAGCAAAGGAGACATCTTAATAGGTCTTCCGTCAAATGGCCTTCATAGTAATGGATTTTCCCTTGTAAGAAAGGTATTATTTGAAATAAATGATATTGATATAAATAAATATTACGATAAATTAGATTCTACAATAGGTGAGGAAATTTTAAAACCTACAAGAATATATGTAGATCCTGTTTATGATATCATAAATAAATTTGATATAAAGGGAATAAGCCATATAACAGGTGGAGGTTTCTATGAAAATATACCAAGAATGTTACCAGAGGGTTTAACAGCAAATATAAATACTAAAGAGATTGAAACTCCAGAGATCTTTAATATTATTAAAGATTTAGGAAATATAGATATAGATGAAATGTATAAAACATTTAATATGGGAATCGGTTTAGTAATGGCAGTAGATAAAGATACTTCACAGGAAGTTTTTAAATATTTAGATGATTCAAATGAAAAATATTATATATTAGGAAATGTTACAAAGGGAAAGGAAGGCATTTCATTATGTCATCAGTAAAAATTGGTGTTTTAATATCAGGGGGAGGAACCAATTTACAATCTTTAATAGATAGTATAAATGATGGAAATATTAATGGGGAAATAGTTTTAGTTATTTCAGATAATAAAAAAGCCTATGGACTTAAAAGAGCGGAAAAAAATGGCATAGATAATATGTATATAAATAGATTAGAATATGATAGTAGTGATGATTATAACGAAGTTATAATAGAGAAAATGAAAGAAAAGAAAGTAGAGCTAGTTGTTTTAGCTGGATATTTAAAAATATTAAATGAAAAATTTGTTAAGAAATATCAAAATAAAATTATTAATATTCATCCATCTTTAATACCAAGCTTTTGTGGTAAGGGCTATTATGGGACTAAAGTTCATAAGGCCTGTCTTGATTATGGAGTAAAAGTAACAGGAGCTACAGCACACTTTGTTGATAAGGGAACTGATACAGGACCAATAATTTTACAAAGAGTTGTAAATATAGATAATGAGGATACGGTTAAATCTTTAAAGGAAAAGGTATTAAAGGTGGAACATAAAATTTTACCTGAGGCTGTTAGGTTATACTGTGAAGGAAAAATAGAACTTAAAAAACAAAATAATAGGTTTGTAACTAAAATAAGGAGGGGTTAACATGAAAAGAGCATTAATAAGTGTATTTGATAAGACAGGGATTGTTGATTTTTCAAAGAAACTTTCAGAACTTGGATGGGAGATTGTATCTACAGGAGGCACAAAGAGAAAGCTTGAAGAGGCTGGTATAGAAGTTATTGATGCAAGTGAAGTAACAGAATTTCCAGAATGTTTTGATGGAAGGGTAAAAACTCTTCATCCAAAAATACATGGAGGATTATTATATCTAAGGGATAATAAAGAACATGTAAAAACAATGAAAGAATTAAATATAAAATCAATAGATATGGTTGTTAACAACTTATATCCTTTCAAAGAAACACTATTAAAAGAAAATGTAGCCCATGAAGAGATAATAGAAAATATTGATATAGGTGGCCCTTCAATGTTAAGAGCTGCAGCTAAAAATTATAAGTTTGTATCTGTTGTTGTTGATCCTAGTGATTATGAAATGGTTATAAAAGAACTTAAAGAAAATGATGATACAAGTTTAAAAACTAAGGAATATCTAGCAGCTAAAGTATTTCAACACACAAGTAGTTATGATACATTAATATCTAATTATTTTAATAAAAAAGCAAATATAGATAATCCTGATATCATTTCATTTACATATGAGAAGAAGCAGGATTTAAGATATGGTGAAAACCCTCATCAAAAGGCAGGATTTTATAAAGAAGTTCTTGAAACCGAAGGTACATTATCTAATGCAATAAAGTTACATGGAAAGGATTTATCATTTAATAATATAAATGATACTAATGGAGCATTAGAAATATTAAAAGAATTCGACGAACCGACTATTGTAGCTGTAAAACATGCTAATCCTTGTGGAATAGGTAGTGCTGATACTATTAAGGAGGCATTTAAAAAAGCATATGAAGGAGATAAAATATCTATATTTGGTGGTATTATAGCTTCAAATGGTGAAATTGATGAACAAACAGCAAATATGATTAATGAAATCTTTATTGAAGTAGTAGTAGCACCTTCATATACAGAAAAAGCTTTAAGTATTTTAACATCAAAGAAAAATGTAAGAATACTTAAACTTGACGATATAAAGAAAAATGATTATGAGTCTAATAATCTAAAGAAAGTATTAGGTGGACTTTTAGTACAACAAAGGGATACAGAATTGATAAATGATGAATTAGAAGTTGCAACAGATAGAAAACCAACGGAGAAAGAAATGAAGGATTTATTATTTGCTTGGAAGGCAGTTAAAAATACAAAATCTAACGGTATAGTATTAGCTAAGGAAAATGGAACTGTAGCAGTAGGACCAGGACAGGTAAGTAGAATATGGGCCTTAGAAAATGCTATAAAACAGGGAGAAGATAGAGTTAAGGGAAGTGTAATGGCATCGGATGCATTTTTTCCATTTCCAGATTGTGTTTTAGCTGCAGCTAAGGCAGGAATTACAGCAATAATACAACCAGGAGGTTCTATTAGAGATAATGAATCTATTAAAGCATGTAATGAACATGGAATTACTATGGTATTTACAAAGATGAGACATTTTAAACATTAAAGTTTATTTATTGACATATTACATTAAATATTTCCAGGGAAATGACAAACTTAAACAATAGCTTACCCTTTAAAAGGAGTTGTGGATAATGAAAGTTTTAGTTATAGGTAGTGGGGCTAGGGAACATGCTTTAGTATGGAAAATAGCTCAAAGTCCTAAGGTTAAAAAAATATATTGTGCTCCAGGTAATGGAGGTATTGCTGAAATTAGTGAATGTGTAAATATAAAGTCAGATGATATAAAAACTCTTCTAGCCTTTGCATTAGAAAAAGAAATAGATTTAACAGTTGTAGGACCAGAACTCCCATTAGTTAAGGGAATTACTGATGAATTTCAAAGAAATGGACTTAAAGTTTTTGGTCCAAATAAAAAAGCTTCTAAATTAGAAGGTAGTAAAATTTACTCAAAGAACTTTATGGAGAAATATGATATTCCTACAGCTAAATATAAAAGTTATGAGGACTTTAATAAGGCATATAATGATTTAGAAAATTATAATTACCCATTAGTTATTAAAGCAGATGGTCTAGCAGCAGGTAAAGGTGTTTTAATATGTGAAGATGTATCTATCGCTAAGGATTCTGTAGAGATGATAATGAAAGATAGAAAGTTTGGAAAATCAGGATCAAAAATAGTAATAGAAGAATTTTTAGAAGGTATAGAAGCATCTTTATTATGTTTAATAGACGGAGAAAGAATAATACCTATGGAAAGTGCTCGGGATTATAAAAAAGCTTTAGATAATGATAAAGGATTAAATACTGGGGGAATGGGTTGCTTTTCTCCAAATCCAATATTTAATGATGAATTAAAAGAAAAAATTCAAAATGAAATATTAAATAAAATAAAAATTGGATTTGATAAAGAAGGTATTGACTTTAAAGGAGTTTTATTTATAGGGCTTATGATAAATGAAAATTCCCCTAAAGTCTTAGAATTCAATGTAAGGTTAGGGGATCCAGAAACTGAAGTGGTTTTACCTAGACTTAAAAGTGATTTAGTTGATATTTTAGAAAAGACAATAGATGGAAATCTATACCCAGATGACTTAAAATGGAGTGAAGAAAAGTGTGTTACTGTATTTTTAGCATCCGGGGGTTATCCTTCTAAATATGAAAAGAATAAAGTAATAACCGGTTTAGATAATTTAAATGAAAATACTTTTGTATTTCATGGAGGAACAAAAAAATCTGAAGATAAGTTATTAACAAATGGAGGTAGAGTTTTAGCTGTTACTTCTATGGGAGAATCCTTAGAAATGGTAAGAGCATCGGTTTATAAAGAAATTGAAAAAATAAATTTTGATAAAATGTTTTTTAGAAAAGATATAGCTAAAATATAAGGAGCTTTCAAGCTCCTTAAGATGTAATTGTTAATTCTAAGCTTCTTTGTTCTCTGTCTTTATCTACGGGTTTAGTTTTAAAATAATTAATATTTTGATTTACTATAATATCAGGTACTGCTTTATCAAAGAAGTTTTTTCGTTGATGATTATAATTTCCTATACTATATATAGCAACTTCATATAAACCACTTATCATATCCATTCTTTTTAGCTTCATAGTATACATAAAATCACCCCTTTTTAAGTAAATATACCCTATTATATAATATGCAACTACTACTAAATGTATGATAAATTTAAAAAATAAATGTAGCCTAAGGCTACATTTATTTAAGTTTTTTGTGAGTTTCGATGTTTTTTGGACTTGCTGGGATATTGTCTACTCCAATTCCTTCGCTAGTTTCTGTGGTAACCTGAGAAAATCTCATAGAATCAATACTGTCTACATCCCTTTGCATATTCCATGGGAATACAAAGGCATTAGTTTGATTTTCAATAACGGGGAATTTATGGGAATTGTACGTAGAAACTATCATATCATATCCTTTTGATCCGTAAGGCTTAGGTTGATTTCTGTCATTATATTTTTCCATAAACACACCTCTCTCTGAGACTAGGATAAAAATATCCTAAATTTATTATTTGCAGAATTTTGTTTAAGTATTACAATAAATTATAGAAATTTTATAGAAATTTATGTTAAAATGATTGTATAAGCTTTTTAGTATTAAAAAATTAAAGGGGTGATCTTTTGACTTACGAATCAAAAATTAAGGATAAGGAAACAAATGAGCTTTTTGAAGCTGTGTTAAAATTGGAGAATATTGAAGAATGCTACAGATTTTTTGAAGATATCTGTACCATAAAAGAGATTAAAGCAATAGCACAAAGGCTACATGTAGCAAAATTGTTAAGACAAAAGGAAACTTATAGTCATATTGAAGAAGAAACAGGGGCGAGTACAGCAACTATAAGTAGAATTAGTAGATGTCTTAATTATGGTGCTGATGGTTATAACATTATACTTGATAGATTAGGGTATAAAGAGGATTAATTTATTGGGAAATCCTTTTCCTTTAGTTTATGAAAGATATAAAAATATATACTTATAAAAAATAGTGATGTAGGAATAAATATTAATTTATTTCTACATCACTATTTTTTTTTGTTAAAACGTATTAGTTTAAGTTTTAATCTAGTATTTTTTTCATACATATATATTAAAGGGAAGATTTTATTATTTTTAAGGGGGTTTAAAACATGGCAAAAATTAACGATTTGATTAAACAGGATAGAGATAAAAGAAAAAAAGAAAGTTTCAATGGAAGTTTTCTTGATTATCTTGAATTAATTAAAAAGAATTCTTCGATTTCAATGTTGTCCCATCAGAGGATGTATGAACTTATAGTTAATAAAGGTGTAGATGTTATTAATACTGTAGAAGAACCAAGATTAAGAAGAATATATGGTAATGATGTTATAAAAAGATATAATTTCTTTAAAAATGATTTTTTTGGAATTGATAAAACGTTAATGAAAATAGTAAGGTATTTTAAAACTGCAGCTATGAAGGGAGAGGAGTCAAGACAAGTATTATATTTAGTTGGTCCTGTGGGTGCTGGTAAATCTTCTATAATGGAGTCATTGAAAAAAGCTTTAGAGTTTAGTCCTCCAATATATGCTATTAAAGATTGCCCTATGAGGGAAGAACCACTTCATTTAATACCTAAACATTTAAGAAAAGAATTTGAAGAATTATTAGGAATTAAAATAGAAGGGGAATTATGTCCTGTATGTAGATATAAATTAGATGAAGTATATAATGGAGAATTTGAAAACGTTCCTATAGAAAGGGTTAACTTTAGCATTAGAGAAAGAAAAGGGATTGGTGTTGTTCCGCCGGTTGACCCTAATAATCAAGATACTTCTGTTTTAGTAGGATCAGTTGATATATCTAAACTAGATTTATATCCAGAGGATGATCCTAGAGTTATGTCATTAAACGGGGCCTTTAATGTAGGAAATAGAGGTTTAGTAGAATTTATTGAGGTTTTTAAAAATGAAGTTGAATATCTACATACTATGATTACAGCTACACAGGAAAAAAGCATACCAGCTCCTGGAAAATCAGCTATGATATATTTTGATGGAATTATACTAGCCCATTCTAATGAAGCAGAGTGGAAAAAATTTAAAGCAGACCATACTAATGAAGCTATTTTAGATAGGATTGTAAAAATAGAAGTGCCTTATTGTTTACAATTAAATGAGGAAAAAAGAATATATGAAAAAATTATAAAAAGAAGTAAGTTTGAGACCCATATAGCACCCCATACATTAGAAATAGCATCAATGTTTGCTATATTAACAAGACTAGCACCATCTAATAAAGTTAATCCTATAACTAAATTGAAAATATATAATGGTGAAGAGATATTAGAAAAAGGTTCTACAGCTAAGGTTGATATATTAGAGCTAAAAGAAGAGGCACCTAGAGAGGGAATGAGTGGTATATCTACAAGATTTATAATGAAAGTTTTAGATAATACCATGGCAGAGTCAGAAAATGATTGTATAAATCCTATAGTAGTTTTAGAGACTTTAATTAAGTCAGTAAAGGAACTATCAATAAGCGAGGACTTAAAAAAGACATATTTAAATCATTTACAAAACACAATTAAGAAAGAATATCATAAGATATTAGAAAAGGAAGTTACAAAGGCATTTATTCATGGATATAAAGAACAAGCAGAGGATTTATTTAATAATTATTTAGATCATGCAGAAGCATATGTTAATAAATCGAAAATAAAGGATGAAAGTACTGGAGAAGAATTAGAACCAGATGAAGAATTTTTAAGATCAATAGAAGAACAGATAAATATTACAAAAACTGCAGCTAAAGGATTCAGACAGGATGTAACTTCCTATATGTTTTATGTTATAAGAAATGGAGGTAGTATTGATTATACTTGTTATCAGCCTTTAAAAGAAGCTATAGAAAAGAAACTAACAGCTTCTGTTAAGGAACTAAGTAGAGTAATAACAAGAACTAAGGTAAGGGATAAACAGCAAAATGAAAAATATAATTCTATGGTTGAAGAAATGAAGAAAAACGGGTATTGTGATCATTGTTGTAATGTAATTCTTAAATATGCTGCTAATAATTTATGGAAAGATTAGCCTAACCTGAAACTCATATGGTTTATGGGGGTGTGGAAATGACTATATTTAGAGAATTTGACAGTAAAGGTAGAGACCGTTCAGCTGAAGATAGAAGAAGACATAGAGAACTTATAGAAGATTCAATTAAGAAAAATATTGGAGATATAATAGCTGAAGAAAGTATAATAGGAAAAAGTAAAAAGAAAAAAATAAAAATCCCCATAAAAGGAATTAAGGAATATAAATTTATCTATGGAAAAAATAAACCTGGAGTTGGATCTGGGGATGGTAGTGAAAAAAGAGGAGACAAAATAGGTAAAGAGAAGATTAATAAAGGAAAAGAACAAGCAGGAAATAATGAAGGGGAAGATATTTATGAGACTGAAATAACTATGGAAGAATTAATAGATTATTTATTTGAGGATTTAGATTTACCCTTTATGGAGAGAAAGAAATTTAATGAAATTGAATCAGAAAAGAAATTTAAAAGACTTGGTTATCAAAAGAAAGGAATAAAGCCAAGACTTGCTAAGAAGAGATCCTTAATTGAAAAAATAAAAAGAAAAAAGGCCTCTAATAGGGGTAAAGATGATGAAGATGAAGAAGAAAGATTTCCCTTTAAAGAGGATGATTTAAGGTATCACCACTTAAGAACAGATGTAAAAAGAGAAAGTAATGCTGTAGTTATATGTATAATGGACACTTCAGGAAGTATGAATATGACTAAAAAATATTTAGCTAGGAGTTTTTATTTTCTTTTATATCAGTTTGTTAAGCGTAAGTATTTAAATGTTGAAGTAGTTTTTGTATCCCATTCTACAACTGCCAAAGAAGTAAATGAAGATGATTTTTTCCATAAAGGACAATCGGGAGGAACATATATAAGTAGTGGGTATAATTTAGCTTTAGATATTATAGAAGATAGATATAATCCATCTATATGGAATGTATATGCATTTCATTGTAGTGATGGTGATAATTGGAGAGAGGATAATCAAAAGGCAGTTAAAAGTGCTAAAATCCTTTGTGAAACATGTAATTTATTTGGTTATGGACAGATTAATACAGGTGGTTATAGACCATCAAGTTCTATAAGAAGTGAATTCTCATCTAAGGTTAAATATCCTAACTTTTCAGTAGCAACTATTTCAGGAAAGGAGGATATTATTCCAGCTCTTAAAAAATTGCTTTCAAAAGAAAAAGAGCTTATGGAATAATAATTAAGTATGATGGAATATACAATAAAAGAACTTAAAAATTGGAATGAAAAAATTGAAAAAATAATAAATGAAAAAGGACTTAATTGTTATCCTCAAGAGTTTGAAGTATGTAATTATGAAGATATGATTTGTTATGAGGCTTATGTAGGTATGCCTTCCCATTATCCCCATTGGAGCTTTGGTAAGGCCTATGAAAAAAAGAAAACTTTATATAGCTATAATTTAGAAGGATTACCCTATGAGATGGTTATAAATTCTGATCCTTGTATAGCTTATTTAATGAAGGAAAATACCCTTTTATTACAGATATTAACCATAGCCCATGTTTATGGACATAATGATTTTTTTAAAAATAATAGATTATTTAAAGTAGGAACAAATGCAAAACGGACTGTAGAAAAGTTTAAAAACCATGGGGATAGAATAAGGGAATATATAAAAGATCCAACTATAGGATATCAAAGGGTAGAGAGAATATTAAATGCAGCCCATGGTATTAGATATCAAATAAATAGGGTTATAGGAAGCAAAGAAATGTCTAATGAGGATATAAAAAAAATGTTAATTGATAAATACAATAAAAAGATAAAGAAAGCAGATACAAAGGAAAAAAGAGAAAAAATAAAATATCCTAATTTAAATAAAATACCCTTAGAACCTAGTGAAGATATTATGGAGTTTTTAATAAATTATAGTGATTTAGAGGATTGGGAAAAAGATATTTTAGATATAGTTAGGGAAGAAACTAAGTATTTTATTCCTCAAATAGAAACTAAGATTATGAATGAAGGATGGGCAAGTTTTTGGCACTATAAGATATTAAATGAATTAAACTTACCTCAAGAACTTCACTTAGAATTTTTAAATAGACATAATCAAGTAATAAAACCATTTATGGGGGGGATTAATCCATATTATATAGGTTTTAAACTATTTGAGAATATAGAAAAAAGATATGGAATTAAGAAAATATTTGAGGTTAGAAAGTTAGAAAGAGATCAATCTTTCATAAGAAAATATTTAACAGAGGATTTATGTATGGAAATGAATTTATTTGAATATAGTAAAAAGGGTAGAAATTATTTAATAGAAGAAATTTCAGATAAAGAAGGATGGAAAAAAATAAGAAATACCTTAGCTAATAGTGTAGGTATGGGGGCTATACCTATTATTAAGGTTACTGAAGTAAAAAATAATACTAGAACTTTGATATTAGAACATGTATATGATGGAAGAGAGTTAGAACTTACTTATGCATATGAAACTTTAAAATATATATGTATTCTTTGGGGTAGTAAGGTAGAATTAAAAACTATAATAGATGAGGAAGAAAAAATATTAGTTTGTAGCGAAGATAAAAAAATAGTGATAAAATAAGGTGGTTTTTCCACCTTATTTTAATGTCTAAATATTTAAAGTAATTTTACTTATAATTAACAAATAGTTCAAACATATATGGGATAATATTAATGTGTTAATTGTAATTAGTAAAGTTATTAAATAAAGGGTGAAAAGATGAGAGGAATAGTTGAACTACATAAAGATAATGAAATAAAAAAGATACCTATAACTGAGTTACCGTAAGGACTACGGGTTGAGCCTGTGGAGAGTCAAATAAGACCTTGCTACTATAGAAAGCACAACTCTATGAAATAGGAAAAATTCTTAGCCAAGACTAAGAAGCCGCCACTTCTTATGAAGAAACTAATTGACTAACACCAAATCATAGATTTGGGTTATCTACTTATAAGCCGATAGGCGAAAGTGGTGGAGGTTCACTAATATATAACTTAGCCTTTATAATACCTTTAACTTCAATATTATATTTAGTAAGTAAAAAAAATAATATAAATAAAATATCTAATATGTTACTTGAAAATGAGAAATATATAAAATTAATAACTTCATTAGTTTATTTTGTTTTTATATTATTTTTAGGTTCTAGACTATTAAGTCTTTTATAAAGAAAAGGCGGGATTTACCCACCTTTTTTAATTTTAGAACCAAAACAATCTAATACAGGAATAACAAACATAAATCCTATTCCAGGTTTGTGAATATAATCTAATTCTTCATTTATTCTTTTAATAACTTTATCTAATAATTGTTTTTCTTTTATAACACTTATAATGGTTTTATTGTAGGGTTTAGTACCTTCGACAAGCTTTCTTATACTAGCAAAGACAGGAATGTCTTCGTTATGTTCTAGTAATACTTTCCCCATACCCTGACTATCTAAAGTAGTTGCTCCACAATGATATTCATAAAATATTTCATGTATATCATCTAGTTTATGTATATCGTTTAATATTAAAAATAATGCATACATTTAAAGTCCTCCTTTATATTTTACAGTTAATAACACAATGTAATAAATTATATTAATAAAATACTATGTTCATAGTATAATTTAAGATTAAATATTATATACTTATTTTTCACTTTAGAATTTACCCATATTATATAGTTCTAGTAAAAGAAACAATTTCCTATATATTCTTTATAAATATTATAAATTATTATATTTTTTTATTTATACTTCAACATAGAAGAAATTTTCTATATAATAGAGGGTAAGAGTAAAAAAAGGAATCAGGAAGGAGCATTATTATGAATTTTCTAGAGGGACTAAATGAAATGCAACAGGAAGCGGTGAAAACAACGGAAGGTCCGTTACTTGTTTTAGCAGGAGCAGGATCGGGAAAAACCAGGGTATTAACCCATAGAATAGCTTATTTAATTGAACAAAAGAATGTATTACCTGAAAATATATTAGCAATAACTTTTACAAATAAAGCTGCTAGTGAAATGAAAGAGAGAATAGAATCTTTAATTACAGATAAAGCTTCAGGAATGTGGGTAGGAACATTTCACTCTATGTGTGTAAGAATTTTAAGAAGAGATATAGATAAGATAGGGTATAATAATAATTTTGTGATATTTGATTCAGCAGATCAAAAGACATTAATAAAGGATTGTATTAAGGAAGAAAATTTAAGTGAAAAATTATTTGATCCTAAAACAATGTTAAATTTTATAAGCTCACAAAAGGATGTATTAATGGATCCTGAAACTTATATAAAGGAAAATCAGGGGGATTTTAGAGAAAGACAAAAAGGTGAACTTTATAAAAGGTATCAGAAAAAATTAAAAGAAAATAATGCACTTGATTTTGATGATTTAATACTAAAAACAATAGAGTTATTTGTAAGTGCTCCTATTATACTTGATTATTACCAAGATAAATTTGAATATGTATTAGTTGATGAGTATCAAGATACAAATAGAGCACAATATGAATTAATAAAACTCTTTTCTAAAAAGCATTTAAATGTATGCGTTGTTGGTGATGATGATCAGTGTATACCAGAGGGTATGAAAGTAAGTACCACAAAGGGAGAAGTTTTAATAGAAGATATTAAAGAAAATGACGAAGTTTTAACAGCTTCAGGTAATAAAGAAACTATGAAGGGTATTGTAGAAAAGAAAATAAAAAATAAGTATCAAGGTGAGATAATAACAATTAAAACGAAAAAGGGAAAAGTTTTAAAGACTACTCCTAATCATATAGTATTTGGAAAGTTTAATAAAAAAATAAATGAGTATTATGTTTGTTTATTATATAAAGAAGGATTAGGTTACAAAATAAAGAAAACACCAAAAGCACTTAATATTGATGGAAAATTAAAGTGTGGATTAGATGAACTTATAAGAAATGAAAAAGCTAATAAACTTTGGATAATAAGAGAATGTGAAAGTGAAAATGAAGCAGAATATTATGAAAAAATACTTTGTAATAGATATTTGATTCCCTTTAGTATATATAGCTCTGAATTAAGTGATGAATCGGTTATAATAGATCCAATATATGAATTAGCTGAGGATATAAATGTAGAGAAAAATGTTTTTAAGCTTATGGATGATAATCTTATAATTGAAGAATACCCATATATGTTATCCGATAATTCATTAAATATAAACTTTTTTGAAGGAAAGAATAAAAGTGAGGGTGGATGGTATAATCACAAAATATATTTAGACTCTTCTGTAACTGAAAAGAGTGAGTATGATGATGTATTAAATTATACTAAGGATATTAAAGTAAATAAAGAACTTAATATAATAAAAAAAGCAAGACTAACAGAGGATAGTTTTTATTATATGCCAGCTTCCCATTTAAAGAAATCTATGGGTATAGCTGTTTATGAAGATGGAAAAATAATAGAAGATGAAGTAATAGATGTTGAAATCATAGATTATGATGGTTTTGTATATGACTTATCAGTACCAAACTTTAGACAGTATATAACTGAAGGGGTAGTTGTCCATAATTCAATTTATGGATGGAGAGGTGCTGATATTAGAAATATTTTAGATTTTGAAAAAGATTATAAGGATGCTAAAGTTATTAAACTTGAACAAAATTATCGCTCTACTAAAACAATATTAGATGCTGCAAACTTTATCATAGATAATAATATGGGTAGAAAAAGTAAAAAATTATGGACATCTAATGATAAGGGTAATAATATAAACATCTATAAGGGGAGTAATGAACATGAAGAGGCTAACTTTATAGTTAAAAAGATAAAAGAAATTAAAGAAAATGAAAACCTAGAATATGAAGATTTTTCTTTACTATATAGAACAAATGCACAGTCCCGTGTTTTAGAGGAAGGTTTAATGAAAGCAAATATTCCTTATAAAATAGTAGGTGGGCTTAAATTCTACGACAGAAAAGAAATTAAGGATATAACTGCATATTTAAGATTAATACAAAATCCTGTTGATAATATAAGTTTAAAAAGAATTATAAATTTTCCTAAAAGAGGGATAGGCAAACGGACTTTAGAAAAGATAGAAGATTATAGTATAGATAAAGATGAAAGTATGTATAGTGTTATTTTAGATGCTGATGAGATTCCTAACTTATCCCATAGAGCAAAGTCTAAAGTAAAATCCTTTGCTTCAATGATAGGTACTTTTATGGCAATGAAAGAGGTTTTAGGAGTTAAGGAACTTATTGAAAATGTTATAGATAAAACTGGATATATGGAAATGCTTAAAAAGGATGATTCAATTGAATCTAGAACTAGAATAGAAAATATAGAAGAGTTTGTATCAGTTGCTATAGATTTTGAGAAAACCAGTGAAGAAAATACTTTAGAAGAATTTCTATCTAATGTTTCCTTACTTTCTGATTTAGATAAAACAGAAGAAGGAAATGATAATTCTGTAACCTTAATGACACTTCATAGTGCTAAGGGCCTTGAATTTCCTGTAGTTTTTCTTACTGGATTAGAAGAGGGAATATTCCCTATATCAAGGGCTATGACAGATGATGATCAGTTAGAAGAGGAAAGAAGACTTTGCTATGTTGGAATAACAAGGGCTAAAAAAATATTATATATGACCCATACATTAACAAGAACTATATACGGAAGAACAAGTTATAATAGTGCATCTAGATTTTTAGATGAACTTCCCGATGAGTTAATTAAAAGTTGTAATAGTGATAAAAAAGCCTTTGGATATAAGAAAAAGCCAAAGAAAGAAAAGTATTTTACTGGATATACTAGTATGGATACTAAGAAAAAGAAAACTAATGATACATCAGAAATTACAGCCGGGGATAAAGTTGAACATAAAAAATGGGGACTAGGTACAGTTGTACAAGTAAAAGGTAAAGGAGATAATAAAAAGGCAACGATAGCTTTTAATAATCAAGGAATAAAAGAGGTTATGCTTTCCTTTACTCCTATTAAAGTTATAAAATAAATAGAGGTGATTAATCTTGGAGAAAATTTCAAGAATGAAGGAACTTATTAAAAATTTAAATGAATTAAATTATTATTACTATACATTAGACAATCCTAAAGTTAGTGATAAAGAATATGATAAATTATATGATGAATTAGTAAATTTAGAAAAAGAAACTAATACTATATTAGATAATTCACCAACCCAAAGGGTTGGTGGAAAGCCTTTAGAAAAGTTTGAAAAGCATAATCATCTAGCTCCATTATGGAGTTTAGGAAAAGCTCAAAGTGTTGAAGAATTAAAAGAATGGGATAAAAGGGTAAAAAAATTAATAAATCAATATAATGAAACTAATAAAGATAAACTTCTTGAGCCTAAATATATATTAGAATATAAATTTGATGGACTAACTATAAATTTAACATATAGAGATGGTAAATTAGTTCAAGCAGCCACAAGGGGAAATGGAGAAACTGGAGAGTCAATATTACCCCAGGTAAAAACAATTAAGACTATTCCATTAAGTATTAAACATAAAGGCTTATTAGAAATACAAGGAGAAGGCCTTATGCCATTATCTAGTTTAGAAGAATATAATAAATCAGCAGATGAACCATTAAAAAATGCTAGAAATGCAGCTGCAGGGGCTTTAAGAAATCTTAATCCAAAAGTAACTAAAGAAAGAAATTTAATAGCTTACTTTTATAATGTAGGTTTTTATGAGGATGTTAAATTTAATACCCATTTAGAAATGATAGATTTTATAAAAGAAAATAGACTTCCTGTACACAACTATTTAAAGGAATTTAAAGATATAGATAATTTAATAAAAGAGATAGATAATTTAGAAGAAGAAAGAAAAAAATTAGACTGTTTAACCGATGGATTGGTAATAAAAATAAACGATATGAAAACCAGGGAAGTTTTAGGTTATACTCAAAAGTTTCCTAGATGGGCTATGGCTTTTAAGTTTAAAGCTGAAGAGGTAACAACTTTACTTAAATGTATAAAATGGAATGTTGGAAGAACAGGTAAAGTAACTCCAAGTGCCATATTAGAACCTGTGGATATTGGAGGTGTAACAGTACAAAGGGCTACATTAAATAATTGGGATGATATACAAAGAAAAGATGTAGCATTGAATTGTAGAGTTTGGTTAAGAAGGTCTAATGATGTTATTCCTGAAATAATGGGAGTAGTAGAAAATGATTGTGAAGATGCTAAAGAGATTGAAAAACCAAAGACATGTCCTTCCTGTGGAAGTGAGTTAATAAAAGAAGGAGTACACATATTCTGTCCTAATTCATTATCCTGTAAGCCTCAGCTTGTATCAAGATTAGTACATTTTGCAAGTAGAGATGCTTTAAATATAGAAGGATTTAGTGAAAAGACAGCTGAACAATTATTTGAAGAATTAGGACTTAAAGGTATACCAGAGCTTTTTGAATTAGAATTTGATGATTTAATAAATTTAAATCGTTTTGGTGAAAAAAAGGTAAATAATTTATTAAAAGCCATAGAAGATAGTAAAAAATGTGAATTATCATCATTTATATATGCATTAGGTATACCTAATGTTGGTAAAAAAACTGCTACTGACTTAGCAAATACTTATAAGTCTTTAGAAGGTATTATGAATGCAGAATATGAAGAACTTATACAAATTCAAGATATAGGTGGAATAGTTTCAGAGGAGATAGTAGAATTTTTTAATGATGAGAAAATATTAAATAGTATAAAAAAGTTATTAGATTTAGGTATAAAGCCAATACATCACGAAGAAGATATTAAAAAGGATTCAATATTTACTAATAAAACAGTGGTTATTACAGGTTCTATAAAAGATTTAAGTAGAAAAAAAGGAAAAGAGATAATTTCTAAATTAGGTGGTAAAGTAACAGGTAGTGTTAGTAAAAATACAGATTATGTAATAGTAGGTGAAAATCCTGGCTCAAAGGCTGATAAAGCAAGAGAGCTTAATATAGAAATAATAAGTGGAGAAGAATTTAAAAATATAGTGGATGAATAAATATAAAGCGGCTTAAGCCGCTTTATACAAATTATTTTATTTTTCATAGATGACTGAAGGTGTTTGTTCTTTTCAATATAATATATGTAGATAAATAATAAAGGTTCCAAAGTTTACATGATAGATATATTGTTGTATCATATTTTGTATACAGTATAAAAGAATTTAAAGATTAAAATATATAAAAAGGTAAAAGGAGGAGTTTCATGTCAATATCAAAGGAAGATGTAAAACATGTAGCAAGATTAGCTAGACTTGATTTTGATAAGGAAGATATAGAAGATTTTACAAAGAAATTTGCTTCTGTTGTTGATTATGTTGAAAAATTATCTGAAGTGGATACAGAAGGGGTAGAACCTACATATCATGTTCATCCTATTAAAAATGTAATGAGAGAAGATAAGGTTTGTAAGTCCTTAGATAGAAAAGAATCATTAAGAAATGCTCCAGATAAGGAAAATGGATATTTCAAAATACCTAGAGTATTAGACTAAATAATAAAAGAGGTGAAATAATGGATTTTTTAAAATTAACTGTTCATGAGTTAAGGGACAAATTAAGAAATGGAGAAATAACATCTGAAGAAATAGTAAAGGGTTATTTTGATAGGTTAGAAAAATTAGAAGATAAACTAGATAGTTTCTTAACAATAACTAAAAAAGAAGCTATAAAGGAAGCTAAAAAAATAGATGAAAGACTAAAAAATGGAGAGAAATTAGGAGATCTTGCTGGTATTCCAGTTGCTATTAAAGATAATATTGTAACTAAGGATATAAAAACCACATGTGGCTCTAAGATATTAGAAGATTTCATACCGCCCTATAATGCAACAATTATTGAAAAATTGAAAAGCGAAGGAGCAATTATTATAGGGAAAACAAATTTAGACGAGTTTGCTATGGGTTCTTCTACTGAAAATTCAGCTTATAAAGTTACTAAAAACCCATGGGATTTAACTAGAGTTCCAGGAGGTTCTAGTGGTGGTTCAGCAGCAGCTGTAGCTTCTGGAGAAGTACCATATGCCCTAGGTTCAGAAACTGGAGGCTCAGTAAGACAACCTGCTTCATTTTGTGGTTTAGTAGGATTAAAGCCTACATATGGATTGATTTCAAGATATGGACTTGTAGCATTTGCATCATCCTTTGACCAAATAGGTCCATTTACTAAGGATGTTGAAGATTTAGCTATAGTTTTAAATAATATAATAGGGTACGATAAAATGGATACAACTTCTGTAGAGGTTGAGAAAAAGGATTATAAGAACGCTTTAAAAGATGATATTAAGGGTCTAAAAATAGCATTACCTAAAGAATATTTTGATGAAGGAATTAATAAAGAGGTTAAAGGAAAAGTACTTAAAGCTGTTAAAGTGTTAGAAGATTTAGGAGCTAAAGTAGATGAAGTATCTTTACCCCATTCAGATTATGGATTAGCTACTTATTATGTATTAGCCCCTTCAGAGGCTAGTTCAAATTTATCAAGATTTGATGGAATTAGATATGGTTCAAGAGTTAAAGATTATGATTCATTAGACGAACTTTTCATAAAGACTAGAAGTGAAGGCTTTGGAGAAGAAGTTAAAAGAAGAGTAATGATGGGTACGTATTGTTTAAGCTCTGGATATTATGATGAATATTATAACAAAGCTCAAAAGGTTAGAACGCTTATTAAGAAAGATTTTGATGATATATTTAAAGAATATGATGTTATAATATCCCCAACAACACCTTCATTACCATTTAAAATAGGAGAAAGAAATGACGACCCATTAGCTATGTATATGTCAGATATTTTAACAGTATCTGTAAATATAGCCGGTGTACCTGCCCTTAGTATTCCTTGTGGACTTATCGATGGATTACCAGTAGGATTACAAATAATAGGTAAGGCTTTTGATGAAGAAACAATAATAAAGGTTGCATATAATTATGAAAAAAATAGTGACTTTATATTAGAACCTAAAATGGGAGGTGACATAAATGAGTTATAAAACACTTATAGGATTAGAAATCCATGCAGAATTAATGACAGAATCTAAGATATTTTGTAAATGTTCTACTGAATTTGGAGGGGATGTAAATACACATACATGTCCTATATGTTTAGGAATGCCAGGAACATTACCTGTATTAAATAAAAGGGTAGTTGAATATGGTATAAGAGCGGGGATAGCCTTTAATTGTGATATAGCAAAGAGAACAAAAATGGATAGAAAAAACTATTTTTATCCTGATTTAGTTAAAGGATATCAAATATCTCAATATGACCTTCCATTATGTAAGGATGGAGCTATAAAAATTGAAACTGACCAAGGTGAAAAGGAAATAGGATTAATAAGAATCCATATAGAAGAGGATACAGGCAAATCAATACATTCAAATGATGGAGGATCACTTCTTGATTATAATAGAAGTGGAGTCCCTCTTATAGAAATTGTTTCACAACCAGATATGAATTCTCCAGAAGAAGCAAAGTTATTTTTAGAAAAATTAAAAGCTACATTACAGTATATAGAAGTATCAGATTGTAAGATGGAACAAGGCTCTTTAAGATGTGATGTAAACATTAATATTATTGATGAAGATACAGGTAATAAAACAACAGTAACAGAACTTAAGAATCTAAATTCATTTAAGTCAGCTGTAAAGGCGATGGAATTTGAACAAAAAAGGCATATTGGTTTATTAGAGCAAGGTAAGGATACTAAAAGAGAAACTAGAAGATGGGATGAATCTAAATCAGAAACAATTTTAATGAGAGTTAAAGAAGATGCAGCAGATTATAGATATTTCCCAGAACCAGATGTCGTTGAGCTTGATATAGAAAAAGATTGGGTTAAAAAGATAAAAGAAGATATTCCAGAACTTCCCCATGTTAAAAGGGAAAGGTTTGTTAAGGAATATGATATACCAAGTTATGATGCAGAAGTTCTTACTTCTACAAAGGCTTTAGCAGACTTTTATGAAGAAACCGTTAAACATACAAAGGATCCTAAGCAGGTAAGTAATTGGATTATGACTGATATATTAAGACGTCTTAAGGATGAAGAATTAGAAATTGATGATATTAAATTTACTGCAGAAAATTTAGCGGATTTAATTAAATTAGTTAACGGTGGAAAAATTAGTAACAATATAGGTAAAAAAGTTCTTAGAACCATGTTTGAAGAAGGTAAAGACCCTAATACTATAGTAAAGGAAAAGGGACTTATTCAAATAAATGATGAAGATAAGTTAAATGAAATTATAGATGGCATTTTAGCTGAAAATGAACAATCTATAATAGATTATAAAAATGGTAAAGATAGAGCTTTAGGATACTTAGTAGGGCAAGTTATGAAGGCTACTAAGGGTAAAGCTAATCCTCAAAAGGCTAATCAAATTATAAGAGAAAAAATAAATAATTATTAAATTAGATTTAAACATCACTGAATATATAAATAAAACTTTTAAGCAGCTAAGGTTCCATATTAATGGGGCTCTAGCTGCTTATTTTTAATGTTACAAAATATTAATTGGATTTTTCTGATAATTGAAAGTTAGATGGTTGTTTATGGCTTTTAATTGTATTATAATGTATTTGTGCTAGAAAAAATTACTAAATAATAAGAAAAAATTTCAATATAAAGCTTTAACTTACATAGGCTTAAAACTTAGTTAATTAGCCATTTAGGACATGCTAGGAAAATGTTACAGTATGTTAACATTTATTTAAAGTTTTGTTAATTGTAAAATCAAGTCAAATCAAGTATGATAATTATATCAGACGAATTAGTCTGTATCATTTCAAATTTTCAGTAAATTTTCGCAAATCAATAAATAGAATAAAAAGTGAGCTAACCTTTAAATTATCATTTTTTTAAAGCAATTCTACATTTTATGACAAAGGACTTAAGACAAACTATTAAAAGTAAAAGTTAGCTTTTTCTATTGCAGTTTTCTGAAAATTTCAATGATTTAAAAACTTTAAGTCTGTATTATCTGTTTTGAAAGAGGGGGATTTTTTTACTTCGAAATAGGTAATTTGATAAGTACTTATTACTTAGTAGTAGGGGGTGAATTAAAGGGATAAGGTTCGTTCTCATTTTTAATAATTATTAAAAAAATATTCGGAGGTGTCTTATTAATGGGAAGATATGTAGCAAAAAGATTTGTGTATATGCTTATCAGTTTATGGGTAATTGCAACTATTACATTTTTCCTAATGCATGCATTACCAGGAGATCCATTTACTGATACTAAAAAGCTTCCACCTGAAATTATTGCAAACTTAAAAGCAAAATATAACTTAGATAAACCACTTATAGTACAATACTTTGGTTACTTAAAAGACGTTGCTAGAGGAGATCTTGGATTATCTCTGAGGTATCGAAATAGGACTG
>VEND01000144.1 GCA_009711765.1 Bacillota bacterium
TGGTTTCACTCCTTTTGGATGGTTTGGTTTTGTCACTTAATCTATTCGACATGTTGGGGTGAAACCCTTTTTGTTTTTTATTAAAATTTAGTAATATCAATGGTTAAAAAATATGAAATTTACTCAACTAAAAAAATAATGGATTAGACAAAAACAAAATTCTTACATTAGCATTAATATTTGAAATTTTTATTTTAACTTCGATAATTTTTAACTTTATATTTTAATAATCCTTTTTTAAGTGCAAGGAATTACGAATTTAGGAGATTATATGGGATTTAAAATTCAATTAGATTCTAATTTCGTTAGGATATAAGATGTTTTTATAACTAGATTTAAGTAGATTAAATTTGCCTAACTTCTTTGTAATAAATAAAAATATTGATAATGCTTTTTAGGATAAATTTAAAAAATATACTGCATATTTTATTTAAGTTAAAATATTTATTTTGAGAGAAGTGATTTTATATGAAGAAAAAATATATAATTATTATATTGATTAGTTTTGTTCTTTGTTTTACTGGTTGTAGTAAGTCAAGTACAAATATTGAAAACTATCTTAATAGTGGTAGCTTGATTGATTTAAATGCAAAAGATATTATGCCTAATCTTAATGATTTACCTAAATATCAGAATATTACATATAAATATACTCATAAATCAATATTTATCTTTGAATCTGATTCTGTAGCCCTTATTGTGAATTATGATGATAAAACATTTAAAAAAGAAAAAGAAAAATTAGCAAAAAAGTATATTTTTTTAGATCAAAAGTACGATTTAAGCGCTTATGAAAGTGAAGTTATTCCTGAGTATGAGTTTACAATTAATAGTTATAATTTTAATGTTGTAGTGGGAAAAGGAAAAGATAATACACAATTTCCAAAGTCCTTTGGTATGATTGGAATATCTGAAGAGAAAAAAAGTATAGCATACTTGTATTTTTATGATATGGATTTAGATTTTATAGGAGAAAAGAATGATAGATATCCTATGGCTAATTTTGTTAGAAAGTACTTTCAGTATGACTTTTAGAAAATAAAAAAGTTAGACTATATAAAATATTTTTAATTTATAGAAAGGAATGACAAAATATAATGATTTTTTTTGATTTAGATGGGACATTATTAGACCACAGGTATTCTGAATATTTAGCTGTAAAAGAATTTTATAATAATAACAAGTACCGTTTTGATTTTAATGAAGAAAATTTCTATAAACTATGGTGTGATATTTCTAATAAGCATTTCAACAGATTTTTAAATAATAAACTTACATTTAGTCAACAAAGGATTGAAAGAATCAAAGAATTATTTGAGCATGTAGGTATTAAATTTTCAGATACAGAAGCTGAGAATAAGTTTAAAGAGTATTTAAATGCATATGAGAAAAACTGGAAGATTTATGATGACGTTATAAATTGTTTGAAAGAATTACATTCAAATTATAAATTAGGAATAATAACTAATGGTGATTTAGAACAACAATCATTAAAACTTGAAAGGATAGGTGTTAAAAAATATTTTGATCTTTTAATAGCAGCGGGAGATATAGGTATTTCAAAACCAAATACTAAAATCTTTGAGATAGCTTGTAATAAAGCAGGTTTTAATCCAAAAGAGTGCTATTATATAGGTGATAATCTTAATGTGGATATATTGCCTTGTGAAAAAATTAATATGAATGGGATTTGGCTAAATAGGACTAATAAAAGAGGTAAAAAAACTGAAGTGAAAACGATTTATAATCTAGAGAATATAAAAGAAATTTTATAGAATTATCGAAGTTGTAGTCTTTACTAGATACATCTCAAGAAGCTGAATATAATATTAGATTCTGCAGATAAAAAAAGTTAGTAGTTTAGGTGGTGATTACTATTAAAAAAAATAATGGCACAAGACATGTCCTTAAGGGTATTTTTGTTTTAATTTTATTGACAATTGGGATTAATCAGTTTCTATTATATAATTACACTTTTAGATTAGCTTTTGTAAATACTGAAAGCATAACAATTATTGGTAAAGAAGGTAAGAAAGAAATAAAAGATAAGAAAATTATTGAAACATTTGTTGATAAGATTGCATATAAAATATCAATGAGAAAGAAAGACAGTTATCAGGATATTAAAAATAAAGAATTATATTATCTTGATTTTAGATTAGATAATTCTGAATCTATACTAATTTCATACGATAAAAGAAATAAGATATTATTGGCTAAATTAAGTAAATTATTAAATAAAAAAGAATATAGCGTTTATGATGAATTTATTGAAAATAATTATTTAAGATAAATTATAATTTTAATTATAGTAATTATTAAACTTAAATGAAAAGAAAGTATATAAATTGACGTTCTACTTAAGAAGTAGGGCCTTTTTTTTATGATTTTTATCATTAAATAATAGTGAATTAGTTAATAGAAATGTTTAATAGAAAATATGATTATATATTACATATAAAACTTATACTATAAATGATAAAAAATGGCATTTTTCATATAAGTAAAAGGATATAATTGTTATAAGTATTTTTTTATTAAATATATTAAGTATTAATATTATTATAAAGATATATTAAAAAATCACAAAAGTAAATGAAGACGTTAATTAGGAGGAAATCTTATGGACTATGGAGTTATTTTATATTTTGATATAGACAATAGTAATACCATTAATGAGTTAAGAAAGAAAGTATGTAATAATGATGTTAATAGTCATACAATAGATGCTGGAATTAAACCACATATAACTTTAGCATCATTTGAAACTGAAATATAATTGATTTTATTGAAAAACTAAAAGTTTTTTTGAAAAATGAGAAAATATTTAAAGTTAATTTTAGTAGCATAGGAATTTTACCTTTTGAAAAAAGCGTAGTATATTTATCACCTGTTATGGACTCAAATTTATATGGCATTCATAAAAGATTTTATAAATTCTTTGAAAATGAGAGTTTAGACTATGTAGATTATTATTTACCAGAGAAGTGGATTCCACATTGCACAGTAGCCTCAAGACTGAATATTAAAGAAGTTATTAATTCAGTAATTACTATGAAGTATGAATTTAAAGTAATCAAAGCTTTAGTTAAATATGTAGGAGTTATACAAGGGGACCCAGTAAAAGAAATAGCGTGTATAAAGCTATAAAAGTTTTCGTTATTACATTGTAGTAATGATATCTTACAAAATACATTTAAGACTTCTTAATTACAAATTACCTCATACTAAACCATCAGAATACATTAAAGGAGTTAATATTAGATGAAACGAAAAACGATTTTTTTAATTTTGATAGGATACTTTATACTTCTTAGTTATTGGATGCTATTCGGTTTCGGAAGAAGTGTAGGTTCAGTTTATATGTATAATTTAGTTCCACTTTCAACGATCAAACATTTTCTAAAATTCAATCAATTAAACATAAAGGTTTGGGCTATTAATCTGATAGGTAATATTGGCATTTTTATTCCATTTGGTTTTTTAATTCCAATGACTAAGAAATCGTCTTTTTATAAAGCATTGGGAGTTTTTATTATTGGATTAACATTTTTAGAAGTAACTCAGTTAATTACTAAACGTGGTAGTTTTGATATAGATGATTTCATTTTAAACTCATTAGGTTTTTCACTAGGATATGTTACTTTTAGGATATTGGCTATGTGTATAAAGTTAAGAACAGATTCTGTACCACACTAGGATCATTATACTATAGGTAAAAAATTGGGGAAAACATGAGGTTAACAAAAATTATAATAATTTCAAAAGTAACGACAGAATAAACTACTAAAATATTGCGACTGGTAACTTTATTTTTAATTGAATTAATTATTTTTTAATCTTGTTTTTAAGTTATAAAAGGCATTGAAAAGTATCTTAGCAATAAAAGAGAAAATTAATAATATTAAAGAATCAATTAATAAAATACAAGGAGGTACATATGTTAGAGAGAATATTTTCTAAAAGAAGAAAAGAAAATTCTAAAGCGATGGTCTTAAAAAATATTAACTTAGTAGATGGTTTAAGTAATGAACTTAAAAAAGACATGACAATCATAATAAAAGAAGGAAAAATCACTGGAATAGGAAAGGATAATAAAACAACTATACCTCATGATGCTAATGCATTAAAGCTTTCGGGAAAGACTGTGATACCAGGTTTAATAGATGCTCACCTACATTTATTACAATCTGGTGTTGATGATTTTATGAAACCATATGCAGAAAGTGCATATAAAAAATTAAAGAGGAATTCTTTTATTAATTTAAAATCAGGAATAACTACTGTAAGAAATATACCAGGAGGTTTTGGTTATAGTGCATTGAAATTTAGAGATAAAATAAATGAAGGTAAAATTTTAGGCCCAAGGATATTGACTTCTGGTCCTGCACTGGCTCCTTCAAATGGGTATTTTAGTTTAAAACAGTACATTACTTCTAATACTTTAATGCTTTTTATTCTTAGTCGTATATTCAGGGCACATGGTTTGTCTATTGATGTAGATAGTAAAGAAGAAGGAAGAGAAGTTGTTAGAAAGCTTAAAAGAAAGGGAGTAGATTTTATTAAAACTGTTACTCCTGGTTCATTCATTCCATTTGCCGAAAAAGATGAAAAACTTAAAGAAGAATTGTTAGAAGAAGGTATGAAATTAGAACAAATTAAAGCAAGTATGAAGCCAGAGGTGTTAAAAGAAATAGTAAATGAAGCCCATAAACAGGGTCTAAAGGTAGCAGTACATACTATTAGTTGGCCAGATGATTTTAAAAAAGCAGTAAAGGTATGAGTAGATAGTATAGAACATACTCCTTTAGGATTAATAGATAATGAAACCTTTAAAATGATGAAGAGTAAAGAAATTTATTGGTTCCTACAGCCTATTGTTTTTATAATTGGACAAACCTTATAGATAATCCAGAGCAATATGATACTCCTAAATTGAAAGAATTAATCCCTGAACCATTCCATTCATTAGGGAAAAAATCTTTACAGAAGGTTAGAGAAGGAATAAAACAAGGAAGTGATCCTATTTGGAGTAGGTTTTATAGTGAAATAAAACCATTTAAAGAAGAGTATTTTCCTGTGAATTTCAGGCGTGCTTTAGAGAAAGGAATTAAAATTGTAGCGGCAGTTGATGGTGGTGTTTCAGGAGCGGCATATGTTCCCCATGGTCAATTATATAAAGAGTTAGAACTATACGTTGATAATGGGATGAATGAGTTTCAAGCTATTCAAACTGCTACTAAGAATCCAGCAGAACTTCTAGGAATAGAAAAGGAAGTTGGAAGTGTTGAAGTAGGTAAAGTAGGAGATTTAGTAGTTTTAGATGATAATCCATTAGAAATTATATCAAACGTTAAAAATATTAATTGCGTAATTAAAGGTGGAATTATAGCTTATAAGTCAAAGGGTGGGAAATATAAATAGAAAATTATAAAAGTTTTAGGTGAAGATAGGATCGTAAATTAATATATTACAAAAAAAATTTAGAGAGGAGTTATTATTATTATTAAGACAACTTTTTTTTTTGGGATTTTAGGGGTTATTATATTCATTATTATAGTCTCAACATTCCAGAGACTATTAAAAAACAATGAAAGTGGTTTTCTTCACTTACTTATGTGTTTTATGTTTATTTGTTGGTTACCTATACCTTTTGTGATTTATTTAGAACTGAAAACATATAATTTCTTATTTATAGGAGCGTTACTAGGAACTGTTTCTTTAATTATTTATATTATAACAATGATATTACAAGCTAGTCATTTATCATATTCTAAGGGATTAGCATATGAAAACAAAGATTTATGGGAGAGAAATGATGATTGGATGATAAATGGTTTACTAGGAAGCCAAGTTGAGTTACTTGCAGGTCTACTTAAAGGAATATGGATAATTTTTCTAACATTGACATTTTGGTTAGATGGACAGATAATATTTTCAATTATAGGAATTGTTTATAGTTTATTTGTTGTTATATATTTATTAAAGTTATTAGATACTAGTTTAATTAGAGAGATAAAAATATTAAAAGAATTTCCTATCAATCCTTTAGTTATTAACTTAGAGACTTCTAGTTGGTTTTTAATTTTATTAATATGGTTATATTAAATATTTAATATAACCATATAGATAAGATTATATCTTATTTAAACTGACAAAAAACGACATTTTTCACGGGTGTAAAAGTATATAATTTAGAAGTAATTTTACTTTTAATAAAACAAAACAGTTGTGGTAATAAAGTAGTTAATTGAAAGGAAATACAAAGGGGGTATAAAAAGGCAAATGTATGGGAGAATGTATCATACATAATAAACGGAAATAATAACATAAATGAGCTTACAAGACTCTGAAAAGAATAAAAATATGATATTTTGAAAAAATCACTCCTATTTAGTAGGTACTATTCCTATTAATATCGATACAAAAATAGCTACTTAGAATATAATATGTGAAGTGAAAGGAAGTCCACACCTTGATTAAAATAGAATATTAAAAGAAGAAGGATTACGTAAAATGTTGAGACCAGAAAAAATTATGGAACATAATAGTAAAACTATGAATTAAATATATAACCTGTGGAGGTGCTTTATGAAAGTAGAGAATAGAGCTTATCAGATATTACAGGACTTTAATAAGGTCAGCAAATTTTTGACTGAAAATTATGACAAAGATTTAAGGAATGGATATTTTTTACAACCGCTTTTTGAATATGGTGAGAACTATGGACTTTTTAATTATCACTGTTCCCATAGAAATAGAATTTGGGAGGTAGATGGTGAAATCGTAGGTATAGTATTTTATGAGATGATGTTTTTGGGGAGATGTTTTATAGTAACAAAGCCTGAGTATCAGTATTTAAAAGAAGAAATGTTAGCATATGCAGAAGAAAAGATAGCATTAACAAAGAATGGTAAGACAAGTCTTGGAATATGGACAACAGATGCTAATACAGAAGATATCTCTTTGCTTAAAAATAGTGGATATGCTTTAACTTATAAAGAAAATATTATGGAATATGATTATACTAATGGTTTTGAACATCCAGAATTACCGAAAGGGTTTAGAATAGTAGGAGGAGAGGATATTGATCCACTCAAATTATTTTGGTGTACTTGGAAAGGATTTAATAATGGCGATAGTTTAAAAGAAGGTATTACAGAAGAACAGAAATTCTATCAAACAGAGCATTTGATGAGTTCACCTCATTATCGTAAAGATTTGACAACTGTAATTGAAGCACCTGATGGAGAATATGCATGTGTAGCAGGAATGTGGTTAGATGGTGAACATGATTATGCATATCTAGAACCCCTTGCTACAATTCCAAAGTATAGAAAAATGAATCTTGGAACCATCGCACTTATGGAAGGAATGAAGAAAACTGTTAAAGAAGGAAAAAAATATTGTGATGGAGGTTCACATCCTTTTTATGAAGCAATTGGTTTTGAAAAAAAAGGAGAAAGACAACTCTGGGAAAAGAAGTGGTAAATATTTAATTATTAATCATAAGCTTTGGCAATTGAAAAAAGTAGAGATAGAATCTTTTGATATGCTATTTCAAAATAATTAACAGAAGCCCTGTACCTATTAAAAGATAGATAGACCATTAATAGATATTTTTACTAGGGGGTATAGATGAGGAAAGAAATGTTAGAAGCTAGATATAAAACTCTATCTAAAGGAATCATTAATAGTTATAATAATGAATTGATTTTATCACAAGAAGTAGAGTGTTTTTTAAGAAGAGGATTTAAAACATTTAAAAATGCAAAAGAACTAACAGGGGGTAAAATAAGTAGTGTTTATAAATTAGATGATGATGGTCAAAAAAGAGTAATGAAGTAAGTAAAGAAAAGTGGCTATCTATTGACCCAAACCATAAAAACTTTTTCGTAGCAGTTGATTATAAGGGAAATTCTTTTTCTTTTGAAAAACTGCCTCAACTCAAATATTGGGATGTTGAGATAGATAAAATAAAATCTAAAAGGGATAAAGCCTTAAGAAAAGCCAAAAAAAGAAAATCTAAAGGTGGGAAACTTATTATTTACCTTCTAAAAGATGGTCTAAACTTAATAAAGCATTAGATATAGCTTACCATCGTAGACGAGAATAGATTAAGTCAAGTTTGTATGTGATATCTAATGAAATAGCTAAAAGATATGACCATGTTTCTATAGGTGACTACACTCCTAGTTTAGATACTGCAAAATATAAAAAGATGTATCGAAGCATGCTAAATCAAGAAGTTATAGGTCAATTTAGAAAAATACTTGAATGGGTTATGGAAAGATCAGGAAAAACCAGCTCTATCGTTGATGAAAAAAATACAACGAAAACATGCTCCATAGCTTTAGGTAAAAATTTTAAGAAATACCTTGATTCAGAGACTTGGGAGGAGTTAGAAGAAACATATGTAGGAGCAAACATTGAGGAGAATTGGACTGCCTTTTTTAATATAACTACTCTTTTTAGAAAGATGGCAAAACAAGTTGGAGAAAAATTAGGTTATGAATATCCGGATCAAGTAGATAAAGAAGTTATGCAATTTTGTAGGGGAATTAAAAAAACAAAGAAGGTTGAGTAATTTTTAATATAGAAATGTAAAACTAAATAACTAATATAATAATTTTTAGAAAACTTTAATTAAATGTTTTAAATGTGATTATTTTGAAGAAGTTAAAAAAGTAGATACAGAAAAATATTTATTCAAATGATATATAACTATATTTATGTTTTATACTGTCAAACCATTAAATGCAATTAAAGTAATAAATGGGAGAAATAAAGATGTGCATAAAAGGAAAAAGAATTAAACTTGTATTTGCAACAAAGGAGGATAAAAAGTTAATTTATGAAATGTTAACAAGTGAAGAAGTTATTGATTATATGTTTAGTGACCAACATCCTGCACCAACATGGGATGAATTCAATGAAGATGAACCAGAAATTTTTTTTTAGTGGAAAGCCTACAAAAGAGGTAATTATTTACTCATTTATTATAATGGAGAAGTTATTGGAAGTATAAGTTATTCAAATGAATTTAGAAAGCAAGTCCACTCAGAGTTAGATATATGGATTGGAACTAATAGATATTTAGGAATAGGTCTAGGCAGAGAAACGATTAATCTTTTAGTTGACTACTTAAATAGAGAATACTTAATTGATGTTTTTTTAATAAGACCATGGACAAAGAATACAAATGCTATAAAAGCATATAAGAAATGTGGATTTCAAATAGTTGATAATTTTAAGCCTGAAGATTTTTATGTAGGCAATGATTTAGAGGAATATGGTGATGGTGATTATGGTAAAGATGAAACAATTAATTTAATAAAAAGAATATAATATAAATGTTTGGATACGATCTGATTTGATGGATAAGTAGTTCTATGTTGATAATGTAATTAAAATTGTGGGAGGAAAAGATGGAGAAATTTTCAGTCATTAGTATAGATATGTTTCAAACTTTAGTTAATGTACATAGTAGAAGAAATTATATTTGGAAGAGGATTCTTAGAAGAAAATATACAGAAAAATTAGCTGAAAAATATAGTAGGTTAATGGGGGAATTTATTTATAATAGATTTCACGAAGATGTTATTTCAACAGATAAATTTGTAAATTTAAAATCTATTTTTAAAGATTATTTTAATGAAGTTTTTTTAAAAACTGGATTAAAATTTTCATCTGAAGAAGCAGCTAAAATTTGGGCTAATGAGCATACATTAGCAGTTCCTTACCCAGATACTATTGAATTCTTTAAATTCATTGGTAAAACTATTCCAATATGTTTAGTAAGTGATTCAGGTATTGATATGATTTTTTCACATGTAAAAAAATATAAATTTTATAAAGTATTTATATCTGAAGAAGTAAAAGCTTATAAAAATCAATCAGATGGTGATATATTTAAGAAGGTTATAAATTATTATAACACTGAACCTGAAAAAATACTCCATATAGGCGATTCATCTTCAGATATAATCGGTGCAAATAGAGTTGGTATAAAAACATGTTGGGTAAATAAAAATAAAGATAAATGGAAACATGATATTAAACCTACATATATAATTAATTTTCTAAGAGATATATCATATATATTAGGATTAGAAAAGGAAAATAAAATTGGATAATATAATAGTTATTATACTATATTTAATATGTTAGTTTAAAAGTTAAAGTAAAATATTGCTTAGCCAAACATTAAATTAGTGTTATCTTTAATAAAGTAGATTATTGAGAATTAAAAGTTTATATATGGAATACAAAAGAGGGATATAAGTGGAAAAAAATCTAATGATTATAATTACTGGTGCACCTAGTACTGGTAAAACAACTTTGAGTAAAAAATTGTCTTATAAATTTAATATATCAGTACTAAATAAGGATGAAATTAAGGAACTATTATTTGATAATGTAGGAATTAAGGATAAGGATTGGGCTATGAAACTTGGTAGTACAAGTTTTGAACTTACATTTTTCTTTATGGAAAAACTATTACAAACAGGGAAACCATTTATTGTTGAAGGAAACTTTGATGATAGATATTCAAAAGAATCTTTTTTAGATTTAAGAAGAAGATATCATTGTAGAATATTACAATTATATTGCTACGCTAAAGATGAGATTTTATATAAAAGGTACATAAATCGTGATAATTCAGGAAGTAGGCATCCTGGACATATAAAATTAAAACTTGGATTTGAAGAATATAAAACAGCAATAAATAGTAAGAAGTTTAAGTTAAATATTGATAGTAGTACTAATATAGATATAGATACAACAGATTTTAAGAATATTAGTTTTCATAAAATATATGATGAAGTTAAGAGAAATATTAATTTAACATAGTAAGAGCTACGGCATTTTCGTTATAAGTAAAGTATTCTAAAGAATTATTTTAAAATTAAGAAAACTTATTAGAATAATAGGGCTTTTTAAAAAAATAGGTTACTAGTTAATTAAAATAGATATAAAGTTTCGGTAATCTTTTATCTTGTAAAAAATATATATTAGTAATAACTAGTTATGGTTGTAATTTTATAAAATAGTTAACTTATGCCATTAAGGTATAAGAGCCCTCCTTGGTATACAAAGATAGGAAAGTATTTATATATTGTTTAAGCATTTTACTATGATTTTAATCACTATTAAAAATACCAGTATTTGGATATTGTTTACATTGTTGGAATATGATAAAAGTTACCCACTGACTAATATTAAGATTTTGTTTTCAAAAAAATAAGGGACAAGAAGTCAAAGAATTTTATAGATTTTGATATTTTAAATAAAAATTTAGGAGGGTTAACTCTGGGAGATTATATAGGTGATTTAAGAAAACACATAGGAACAAAACCAATAATTATGTGTGGTGCAAATGTAATTTTATTAAATGAAAAAGACGAAATTCTATTACATCATCGTACAGATAGAGATTGGTGGGGGTTACCAGGTGGTGCAATGGAACTTGGTGAAAGTCTTGAACAAACTGCTAGTCGTGAAGTATTTGAAGAGGTTGGATTAACTTGTGGTGAAATGAAACTTTTTAATGTGTATTCAGGTGAAGAGTTATATTATAAGTATCCAGATGGAAACGAAGTTTATAATGTAACTACTACATACATATGTAAAGATTATTCAGGAGAAATAGTTGTTGATCCATTAGAAGGAAGGGACGCAAAATTTTTTCCATTAAGTGAGATACCTACAAATTTAAGTTCAACAATAAAAGGAATAATAGAAAAATTTATATTGAAATATAAAGACTTAAAAAGTCAAGGTGTAATATAATATAGGTTCTAATTATTCTTAAAGAAGATTTAAGGAATGAAATGTAAGATTACTATGACAAACTTTTTTTTTGAAGGGGAAAAATGAAAGTAAGAAGTAGGTCAGAAAGAATTCAAGGAATCAAAGGATTAGATTTAACTAGAGACCTACGTTTGATTATATTAAGAGCGAGAAAGGGCTAAAAAAGAATCTATAGATGTGATTCTCTAGGTAAAGAAGGTTTTATACACTGTTTTTCTATTGAAAAAATAGTTGATGTTATTAATTATAATTTTTATATTAGAGGTTTTGGAATTTGAATCATATAAAGATGGATACTTTGAGCTACCTAAAGAGTTTAAAATAATTTTTAGATATAATAGATGAAATTAAAGTTTAGATTTTAACACTTTTATTATTTTTTATTTTATAATTATTTTAAATGGTAGGAGGATTATTTTGAAATATAAAATGTCTTATATTAATAAGTTAGCTAAAAATATCGACAAAGTTGCTGGTGAGGAAATTAGGTTAAAAATATTGAGAGATTGTGAAGATCTTACAGCAAAACAAAAGAAAGAAAAGCGAGCAGAGAGTATGAAAATGGTTACTGAAAGAATGGAAAATTTTTTAGATGAAAAAGATATTATTAAAATACGAGAATCTTGTGCATGTAAACCTCAGAAGTTTTTGAAAAAAGCAAAAGAAATAAATAAGGAAGCAAAAGATATTGAAGATTTTCTATACAAATTACAAGAAACAGGTTATGCAGGGAATTCAATTAGATTAGAGAATAATATAATTCATGGCAAATTTGGTATAGGAAAATGTATATGTGGTATGGTTGGGGATACAAAATCACAAATATCTATATCATGGTGTCATTGTTGTAAAGCACATATTAGATGGTTATATGAAAAATCAATAAAGAGACCACTGAAGGTAGATATAATTGAATCAATAATATCAGGAGGAGAAGATTGTACTTATAAGATTTATTTAAAATAAAGGATAGATAATGAAAGCAAAAGCTCATGCACATAAAACTACTGTATTTGCAAGAGAAATATTGACATCATTAAGGATAACAAATGATTATGAAAATAAACAATTTGTTAATGAATGAGTTATTTGTATAGATCAAATATAAAAATAAGTGTATAAGTGAGGATTAATAAAATGAGAAATTTAAGAATATATGGAGACAAGCCGTATGAAGTATTAGTTATCCACGGTGGTCCAGGTGCTCCTGGAAGTGTTGCACCAGTAGCAAGAGTATTATCTAAAAAATTTGGTGTAATAGAACCATTTCAAACTGAAGATAGTATAGAGGGACAGATTAATGAATTAGTTACTGTTATTAAAAAAAATTGTAATAAACCAATTACATTGATTGGACATTCGTGGGGGGCATGGCTATCCTATATATTTGCATCAATATATTCTAAGTATGTAAAAAAATTAATTTTAGTTAGTAGTGGGCCTTTTGAAACAAAGTATATAGATACTTTGAATAGAACTAGATTTAATCGTTTCAGTGAAGAAGAAAAGAGAAAAGTAAAGGAACTTGGTGAGACATTTTATAATTCAGATACAAAAAATTTAACTAAGGTATTTAAGAAACTTGGGAGTATAATGACTAAGGTAGATTCATATAAACCGATAGCTTATGAAGATGAAATAGTTAAATATCAACCTAAGATTTTTATGAAAATTATGTCTGAGATAAGTAAACTAAGAGAGAATGGAGAATTATTAGATATGGGAAAAAATATAGAATGTCCAGTTATTTTGATACATGGTGATTATGATCCTCACCCATATTGTGGTGTTAAAAAACCATTGTCTAGAGTTATTGAAAACTATAATTTTAACTTATTAGATAAATGTGGGCATAACCCATGGAATGAACTTTATGCTAAGGATAAATTTTATGAAATTTTGTTTAATGAAATATAATACTTATATTAGAGGGTAAAAAATTGTATATAACATAATAGTCTTTTATAACTTAGGTGGGGATATTTATTTTAGGAAAGTATAAACAGTATTTTAGTGGCAAATCATTACATTGGAAATAAATCATTAAATACTAATTATTTAGAAATCAAAATTGATATTAAAGAAATACATACTAATGAATATAAAGAGAGATTACTTCATGTAATACATAATAATAAGAGTAATAAAAATATTATGAGAAATAATAAAATTCATTTAGGTAAAACAAAGCAAACAACAGAACAAATTATAAAATATAATTATGATTTGAATTTAGATGCATATGTTTGTGTGGAAATAAAGTATAATAGCAAAGGTAAAGTTATTACAGATAATCTTAAATTACAAGCAGAAGCTATAGACCTATCTAGTTTTAAAACAAATTAATTTTTATTACATTAAAAATTATATTATTTCTGATAAATTTTAAAGGTAAATGTAATTTTTAGGAGGTAACATGGAAAAGAAAAATACTGTTAGGATTGTTTTTATATTTTTAATAGTAGTTATAGTTTATAAAATTCCCAGTAATATTGATAAAAACTATAAAGGTTATATTTTATATTGTGATGATATTAATATTAATATTAATATTAATAAAAAAATTAACATACATCTTAAAGGAAAATTATCGAAAAAAGTATTTTCTGATGATTATTTTGTGGGAGAAATTATATTTAATGATATAAAAATGAACGTTAAATCAGCAATACCAGGAAATATTAAGATGAGATTAAAAGGACTTAAATCAAAACTCAAAAGAGAAGAGTATATGGTTTGTGGCATAAATATAGATAATGGTACTATTAAAACAACTGGTGTTGTTCATTTTTCAAGAAACTTTAAAAAAATATGGGGTTATTCTCAAGAAATGAGAGAAAAGTATAAAGATACAGATGTAATATTTGTAGCACCAGCCGAAAATAAATCAGAAGCAAAAACGAAAATAGAAGAACTTAATTATACTAGATGATTTATAGAACTACTTTTAGCCTTTAAAGCTTCAGCAGGTCTCATCGTCCATCTCCTATTATTATTTGATGAAAACCTAGTATAACCAACCGTAGATTTATTTCTATAGTTAATTGGAATTCAAGTACTACACAAACAATGATTTTAGAATATTGATGAATAATGGCAGAGAAATAAACATTTTAAAAAAGAGATTATTTTTATAGATGAGGTGAATTTTATATGGATTGTACTTTCAAAACAGAACAAGGTAGATTTAATTACCGAGTTGGAGCAATTATAATTCATGAAAATAAAGTGTTAATGGTTAAAAATAGTAGAGACCCTTATTACTATTCTGTTGGTGGAAGAGTCCATATGCATGAGAGTATGGAACAAGCCATAAAAAGAGAAGTTTATGAAGAAACTGGTATTATGTTTGAGATAGATCGGATGGGCTACATTCATGAAAATTTCTTTGTATTAGATCATACCGGGGAGAAATTTCATGAACTATGGGTTTATTACTATATGAAACCTTTAGAGAATTATATTTTAAAATGTGAAAGTTTAACAGAAGGTGGTATTAAAGAATACCTAGAATGGATTCCACTTAACGATATAAAGAACTATGAAGTATATCCTCAGTTTTTTAAAGATGAAACATTAACATCTAGAAATGATATAGTACACATTGTTAACAGGGAATATTAAAGTATTATTTTTAATAAATAAGTGACTAATCATAGATACAGGTATTGGTATATTATACTTAGTTTTGTATCCACTTAGAGAAGAAGTTTAGATTGTATAATAAGTCTTACTTAAAAAAGTAGGGCTTATTTTTATAATCATAAATTCTATAATTTATTATCTATAATCTAAAGAATATATTTACATGCCAAATATTACATAATATGGTATAATGCATGAGTAGTAAAAAAGTAATAAAATATCTCCTTTAACTTTTTACATAATAATGAAGGAGTTATGGATTCTCACTATAGATTAAATAAAGGTGAAACTTAAATGATTAAAGTTTTGGAACTTCTTGAAATCTATTCACTTAATGCGATATGGAGCCTTGAAAGAATTAATGAAACAGAAGATTCTATATTATGGTTAAGAGATAACAAATTTTTAATAGATTATAATAAAAGATAAAGAAAAAAGAGTTATAATTGTATATTATGATCATAGAAGAAAGTAAGAAAGGGAGTAGAATTAATCTGACTTTTATAAATAATTCTTGTTAGGAGTAAAAATGAAAAAAAAGAAAATATATAGAAAAATTATTATAATAATGTGTTTTATAACTTTAGTATATTCTTTTTATATAGCTTCAAATATATATTTATATAGTAAGTACAATAACTTAAAAAAAGCAGATGCAGCTATCATTTTAGGAGCAGCTGTTTGGGAAAAAGAACCTTCTCCAGTTTTTAAGGCGAGAATTGACCATGGAATATGGTTATATAAAAATAGATATGTTGACAAAATAATTTTCACTGGAGGACAAGGTAAAAGTGAAGACATAGCAGAATCAATAGCAGCAAAAGAATATGCAGAGGATAATTTAATACCAAGTAAAGATATATTTATTGAAACAAAATCTAAAATTACACAACAAAATTTATACTACGCAAAACAGGTAGGAAAAGATAATGGATTAGATAGTTTTATTATAGTTAGTGATCCTCTACATATGAAAAGAGCAATGCTTATGGCTAATGATTATGGTTTAGTTGCATATTCATCCCCAACGCCGACAACCCGTTATAAAAGTTGGAAGAGTAAGGGGAGTTTTCTACTAAGAGAAGTATATTATTATATAGGATATCAATTTTATAGAATATTTTTTTAAAAAAGTTTAAGTTAAAAGAATTCTAAACTTATTTAATAGGTATAAATAAGTTATTTTAAAGGGGAGATATTAGATGCTTAGTACTAAAAGATTATACTTAAAATCTTTCAAGCATGATGATAATAAGTTTTTATATAAATTAAATAATAATAGAAAAGTTAATAGATATTTATCAGCTGATTCAGTATCAATTAAAGATTGTAATAATATGATAAATAAGTGGATAAAGAAGTATGGCGACGATTCAATATTTAACGTGCATAAAGTTATGTTGAAAGGCACAGAAGAAATTATTGGTTTTGTTTGCCTTAAAAAAGATACTAATAAAAGAGAAGCAGAACTTGGATATAGCTTCATTCCTAAGTATTGGGGAAAGGGTTACTGTATAGAAATTGCAAAAGAACTAATAGAATGTGCATTTGAAAAAACAGAGGTTGAAAGGATAGTTGCAGAAACTCATCCAGAAAATGAGAGGTCAATTAGCTTGCTTAGAAGATTAAATTTTAAAGAAGATAATAGATACGGAGAACATTTCGGGAAATTATATTATTTAGATGGAATTGATTTGAGTAGTTTTAATGAAAATAAATAATTTTTTAATTAAAGTAAATAGATAGCTTAACTACAGTAGGGTTTATTATTTTTATTCATGGCTTAAATAACAAATTTAACATGCCAAATATTACATAATATGGTATAATGAATAATAAATGCAAAATAAGCAATGGGATGGAGAAAATTATATGAAAAAGAGGCGTTTTTTTATAGCAATAAGTTTACTATTATTATTTATACTACTTTTAGATAATAGTTGGAGACTATTTGGATTTAAACATTGCTCAAGTTGAATCTTTATATATTAAAGAAACTAAAGTAACAAAGGATAAAGTTAACTTATATGTGATTAACTGTTCAAGTGCAGGCGTATTCAGTGGTTATACTACTAAAGTAAAAAATAATGAATTATATATAGGATTAAAATATAAATTATTTACACTTAACATTAGCGGAGGTTCTGATATACAGATACCATTAAAACAAAAAAATCTACAAAAAATATATCTAAAGGGTCCAAATTCTACAGTTGAAATATGGGATAGAGATATAGGATAGATAGAATAAGTTTTATGAAAATAATTTTAGGGGTGTATAAAATGAAAAAAAGAGTACAGTTTATGATGTTATTATGTTTTGTCCTAGGAAACTTAAGTTTTGTTTTAAGTAGTATATTAAGGCATTCTTTGACAGACTTTATGTTAGGTTTTTTTGAAGGGTTACATATTGTTTTTATGTGTACTTGGTTTATATATATGTGTTGGTGTTTTGTAAAAAAGAAGAATCCATTTAGCATAAAGTAAAATTCAGTGTAAAGTATAATCACAATAAATATAGTTGTAAAAGCTTTATATAAAAAGTAAAATATTAATCAGGGGGAAATAATGAAGTTATCAAAGGATAAATTAGTTATATGTATAGTTACTATTTGCTTAGTTATTACACTTTATAGTATTTTTATAAGTCCAACTATTTATAGATACGATAAAATCAAAACCGATAATTCAGAAGTATTAATAAAAACAAATAAGATAACAGGAAAAAGTGAAGTATTAGATAATGAATCATTAGTATGGCTAAAAGCAGAAGATATTAAAGAGAAAAAAGTGAGTCAGTTAATTAATAGATTAAACAAATTAAAAGAGAAACTTGAGAAATTTTCTATATACCAGAAAAATCCAGAACATTTCGAACCTAAATTTATTTTAAGTGATTGGGAATTTTCTAAATATCAAAGTGAAAATGTACCCAAAGTTATATATATAAACAACACAGTAAAAGAATTAGAAAAGGAAATAAATAAAATAAATAAAAAAATCAAAGATTTAGAGAAATGATAATTTAATGTAAAATTAAGTAAAGGTGTTTCATGCATATGAAGCATCTTTTTACAATTATAGAGTAAGAAATTTATTGATGATAAATAGAAAGAATAGGCACTACAAAATTTTTACAAGAATTTTTAAAACTTTAGGATTTCTTAATAATTACTATGCTATAATCTTATCAATAGATTATAAGTAGAGGTGAAATTATGATACTAAAAATACTTAAAAAAGATTTTTTAAGAAAAAAGGTCGTTACAATAGCTGTATTTGTATTTATTTTGTTAGCGGCAATGCTTATATCAAGTGGTACTAATATGTTGATTGATTTAGATAATTCACTAGAGCATTTATTTAAGGCTTCTTCAGCACCCCATTTTATTCAGCACCATTCTGGTAAGATTAATCAAGACAAAATTGATCGGTGGATTGTTAATAATTCTTATGTCAAAAGTCAGCAAACTAGTGAAATGATCAATATTCATGGCTCAAAAGTTTATATAAATAGCGATAAAGCTGAAAGTCATTCAGTCATGGATTTAGATTTTGTAAAGCAAAATAAATCCTTTGATTATCTTCTTGATTTAAATAATGAAATAATAGAAGTAAGTAAAGGAGAAATTGCTGTACCGATTTATTATATGCAAAGAAGAGATCTATCCCTTGGGGATAAGGTAGTAATTAAAGATGGTGATTTGAAGCTTAGTTTCACTATAACAAGTTTCATTAGAGACGTACAGATGAATCCGTCAATTATCAGTTCAAAACGCTTTGTTGTTAATTCTGCTGATTTTGAAAAAATCAAAGATACTACAGGAGATATAGAATATCAGATAAGCTTTCAACTGAATGATTTAGATAATCTTCGTCAATTTAGTAATCAATACACTCAATCTGATTTGCCTAAAAAAGGTCCGACTATAGATTATTCGCTACTAAAATTAGCAAATAGTATAACCGATGGTCTTATTGCAGCAGTTATTATTTTAATTAGTTTGTTATTAAATGTGATTGCCCTATTATGTTTAAGGTTTATAATTTTATTAACTATTGAAGAAGATTATAAAGAGATTGGTGTAATGAAAGCAATAGGGATATCACCTCCTAATATAAAGCGTATTTACTTATCTAAGTATTTTACTATGGCATTAAGTGCAACTTTAATTGGATATTTAATATCATTATTTATAAATGATATTTTTTCAAAAAATATTATGCTTTATATTGGAACGGCTCCTAAAACGATTATTGAGTATAGCTTACCTTTAGTGGCGGCTTTATTAATAGCAATAATAGTTGTTCTTTTCTGTTTTGTTATATTAAGAAGATTTAACAAGATTTCGGCTATTGAGGCTATACGTTTAGGTAATACTGGTGAGACTTATTCAAATAATAAAAGGTTGGCCCTATATAAAAACAAAATGTTTAATCCTAATATTTTTCTAGGACTTCGAGATATAATTCTACGATTTAGATTATATGCCTTATTATTTATAGTATTTATCTTGTCTACATTTATGATTACTGTGCCTTTGAATTTTTTAAATACTATCCAATCACCAGAATTTATCACTTATATGGGGGTAGGGAAAAGTGATATTATATTGGATATAAGACAATCAGATCAGATTGTTAAGAAATTAAATGAAGTGGTTAATTATATTGAAAATGATCCAGATGTTAAGAAGTATTCACCTTATATAACAAGTCAGTATGAAATTATTAATGAAGAAGGTTTACCAGAAAGTATTCTGGTGGAAACCGGTGATTTTTCTGTATTTCCCTTAGATTATTTAGAAGGTGTATCACCTAAGCTTTCAAATGAGATTGCACTATCTTATTTATGTGCTAATCAATTTAAAAAACAGGTGGGTGATGAAGTAAAACTTTTAATAAATGAAAAACCACGTTTAATGATAGTTACAGGCATATATCAAGATATAACAGATGGAGGTAAAACGGCTAAGGCTAATATTTCACCTGATTATGAGACTGCATCTTGGTATACGATTAATGTTAATGTAAATAAGAATGTAGCTAAGAAAGTTTTAGAATATGAGAATAAATTTGATAATGTGAAAGTTAGTAATCCAAAGGAATATTTCAAACAAACCTTTAGTAGTACAATAAACCAACTTAAATTATTGACTATTACAGCGATAATTATTGCTATTTTAGTTACTATATTAATTACATCTTTATTTTTAAAAATGGTGATTGCCAAAGACATGTCTCAAATTGCAATTAAAAGAAGTATTGGTATTTCCTTAAGGAATATTAAAATTGAATATATTACTAAGGCCTTTGTAACTTTAAATTTAGGAATTTTACTTGGAACAGTTATCTCAAACACACTGGGAGAAAGATTACTAAGTGCAGTTTTATCCATTGTTGGAGCACCTAATATTGAATTTATTATTAATCCATTAGAAGTATATATTATAAGCCCTATCAGTATGATAATTATTGTAATTATAACAACCCTAGTAAGTATTAATTTTATAAAAGAATTTAGTATATCTGATATCAATGCAGAATAAGGAGGTAAGTAAATTATGGATAATATATTAGAAGCTAGAAATTTGTGTAAGACTTATATAGTAAATAAAAGACAGCGTCATGTTCTTAAAAATGTAAATATTACTATTAAAAAAGGGGAGTTTATTTCTGTTATGGGACCCTCAGGGTCTGGGAAAAGCACATTACTATATAATATTAGTGGTATGGATAAAATGACTGCAGGTGATGTAATTTTCGATGGTATAGAGCTTGGTAGTTTGTCAGAAGAAAAACTGTCAGATATGAGGTTAAATAAGATGGGCTTTGTTTTTCAACAAATAAATTTATTAAAAAATTTAGGGATCATTGATAATATTATTATATCAGCTTATATGGCTAAGAGTAAAAGTAAAAAAGAGATTAATAAGCAAGCGATAGATTTGATGAAAAAGACTGATATTATAGAATTAGCTGATAATGATATTACCCAGGCTTCCGGAGGTCAATTACAAAGGGCTGCAATTTGTAGGGCACTTATTAATAAACCAAAGATTTTATTTGGAGATGAACCAACAGGAGCTTTAAATTCTAGAGCAGCTAGTGAGGTTATGGAGGTTTTCCATACCATTAATGAAGAAGGAACGACAGTTATGTTAGTTACCCATGATGTGAAAGTAGCTTCTCAATCGGAAAAAGTTTTCTATATGAAGGATGGGAATATTGTAGGTGAGTATGTCTTAGGTAAATTCAAAGAGTCAAAGGATGATATTAAGCAAAGAGAAGCTAAATTATCAAAATGGTTATTAAATATGGGATTTTAAAGATTGGAGTTATGCTATGGATGAAATATTATTAGTTGAAGATGAAAAAGAATTAGCCCAGGTAACAAAGGATTACTTTGAAAAAAAGGGATATCTAGTAAAGATAATTGAAGATGGTCAAAAAGCTTTAGATTATTTAATGTTAAATTCTGTAAAACTTCTAATCCTTGATATTATGTTACCTAATGTAGATGGTTTAACTATTTGCGAAGCTGTTAGAAAAAAGTCTAATATACCTATCATTATCATTAGTGCTAAGACTGGAGAAGATGCTAGAATTATAGGTATAGAATTAGGTGCTGATGATTATTTAGAAAAGCCTTACTCTGTAAAAGAATTATTCGTACGTGTAAAATCACAACTTCGTAGAGCATATGATTTAAGGGTAGATGTAAAAAAGATTGTGGATGGTGACTTAGTTATTGATACATTAGCAAGACAAGTATTTATTAAGGATAAACCTATTTTATTAGCATCTAAAGAATTTGATTTGTTAAAGATATTAGTTGAGAATAAAGGAAGAGCAATGCATAAAGAGAAACTTTTTAATATGGTTTGGGGTATGGAAAGTGACAGTGAATTCTCGACACTAACAGTTCATATTAATAAACTACGGGAAAAAATCGAAAAAAATCCTAAAAAACCAAAATCCATAGTAACTATATGGAGGGTAGGTTATAGATTTGAGGGATTAAAATGAAAAAAGTATTACTAACCACAACTGTATTATGGATTATAACTATCGTGATTGTTATAGGGGTATTATTTAAAGCCGATGTTGATAAAAATACATATAAAATAAAAATTAATAGAATACATTCAAGGTTAAGTAGTGATATGGATTCTAATGAAAATATTATAAAAAACTTATCAAGAGAAGACTTAGGAATTATTTCAAGTGTTAAGATAATTGATTATAAGAATGCTAGTAAGACAAAAGAAGAAAATTTTTTTAAAATTAATGATCTAAATAAAAATACTTCAGTATATCTACCAATTGAGAGAAGTAACTATCTAGTTAAGTATAGCATTAAAACATATAGTGGAAGGAAAATAAAGGAAATAGTATTAATATGCGGTATTATAACAATTTTATTTTTAACTTTTCTAGGTTTTATAATCTATACTTATAAATATATCATAAAGCCTATGAAGAAATTGTCTTTAGTCCCAAAACGATTGGCAACAGGTTATATTGATAAATTAACAGTGTCATATAAACATCAATATTTTAATGACTTTATATGGGGTCTTGATATGTTAAGAGAAAAGCTTCAAGATGAAAGAAACCGTAATTATGAACTTGAAAAGCAGAGAAAAACCCTTGTAGCTAGTCTTTCCCATGACATAAAAACTCCTTTATCTTCTATAAAAAATTATACAATTGCCTTAAGTGAAGATGTTTATGAAAAACCTTCAGAACAAAAAAAAGCACTAAATATTATTCTTGATAAAACAGAGGTAATTGAAAAATTAACAAAAGAATTATTAGAATCATCGATTCAAGATATTAATACCAATGCCTTAAAGGTTAATAAAAAGGAAGTCTATATGTCTGATATACATAAGCGTTTAAATCAGATTATATACCAAAAAATAGATTTGCTTCATATGGAATATCAGTCTTGTGAGCTTAAGAAGGATTTATTGGTGGTGGCTGATTTAGATGCTCTTTCACAAGTATTTGATAATATTGTAGAAAATGCTATTAAATATGGAGATTTAAATCGTATCAAAGTTAGTTATCATAAGGAAGAATATTGTCAATTTATTTCTATAGAAAATACAGGTCAGTCTATAGCAGAAACGGAAATAAAACATATTTTTAGCAGTTATTATAGGGGTTCAAATATTAAAGATCAGCCTGGTTATGGTCTTGGTCTTTATATATGTAAAAAGACAATGCAGGCTTTAGAAGGGGATATTTATGCTCAGAATACAGAAACTGGTGTTAGGTTTGTAATCGTAGTTAAACTTGCTAGTTAAGATTACTATAAAGTAATTTAAAGGGCACATATCTTATTATTTAAAAGTTAACTTAAAATAAATTTCATATAAAAACATAAGATTAAATATTTGTAAGGCTTTCTTTATTATTGCTTTACTAACTTACATACTTTAGAAGTAGGTATTTTCTGTATCAAGGATTTAATAATTATTAAATAGCTATAGTTCATAAACAAATGATAAAAAACGACATTTTTTACAGCCTAAAGAATATATACTATAAGTAGTTAAATCTATAAAAATTTAAAATGTAGTTTAATTAATAAATGACAAATATAAAAGAATAAATTCGTATATATTATGAAAATTTAAGGGGGATATAGATGAGTGATAGTAGTAAAATGTATGATGTTGAAACTTATATAGCTGAGATTTATGATGAAATAGAAAACTATAATGACGATGTTTTATTAGTAAAGAAGCACTTAGGTAATAAGAAAATAAGTATTTTAGAACCTTTTTGTGGAACAGGGAGAATAACTTTACCACTAGCGAAGGATGGACATAAAATAATTGGAATTGATAATGCTAAGGGGATGCTTGATTGGTATAAAAGGAAATTAAAAGGTGTAGGTTTATCATCAGAAAATGTTAAGTTATTAAAAAAAAATGTATTGACTGATGATTGGCCAACGGGTTTTGATTTAATTATATTAGGTGGTAATTGTTTTTATGAATTGGCATCAAAAAAGGAACAGGAACTATGTATAGAAAAGGCATATAAAAGCTTAAAGCCAGGTGGCTATATTTATGTTGATAATGATCATATGGAAGGCGATTTAGATTCTAATTGGCAAGAAAAAGGGGTAGTTAGAAAATCCATATGTGGGACTACAAAAGATGGTTCAATCGTTGAGACTACAAGAAAGACTATTTGGTATGATATAAAAAAAAGATTAGCTAAATTTGAAAGAAGGGCAAAAGTAGTTAAAAAAACTGGAGAAGTAATTGAAAATAAATTTATTCAACAAAAACATCCAGTAAGTGCCTATGAAGTACAGTCATGGTTAGAAAAGCATAAATTTAAGATTAAAAACAAATACGGAAATTGGAATGGCGAGACTTATACTAAAGATTCATCAAGGGCAATTTTTTGGGCACAAAAAAAGGATAAATAGTTATAATACGTTATGAAAGGCAAAAGTCAAAGTATAATAAAGCCAAAGGTGTCAATAGTTAATAAGTAGATAATGGCTATTTATATTATGGGCATAATTCGATTTTTAATTTCTAGATAAAGCCTTAAATTTTAAAAAATTATAATAGAGGATGAAGTTATGGTGATATCGAAATTGATATATTTAAAACATAAAAATAACTACATAAGGAAAAAAGATATTAAAGACATAAACTTTTGTCAACTCGATGAAGCTAATAATTATTTTAGTAAAACTATATTATCAGTAGATGATATTAACAAGTATTTACAAAGATAAATTATACAGTAACTAGTCCTGGTGAAGAATGTTTATATAGTTGGTTAAAAAATCCATTAGATAATAAAGAAGAATTTCAAGAACGAAAGAACTTTATTAATAAATTTAATAACAATGAAACAGTTTTAAATAAGTTAAGAATTAAGCTTTCTAAAATAGGATATTGTAAATATAATTTCAAAAAAATAATGGAAAGTAGTTTTCTAGTTAGTAATATTATGAAGGCTCTTTTTATTATACTTTCAACTACAAATCTTGGGATAATTGCATATTCAATAATTAAACATGAATTATCATTATTTTCTGTATTGACTTTGACGTTAGTTTTTGCAGTGAATATATTCATACATTTTAAGTTTAATGAAAAATATGGTGCTCAGTTAAAGGTTTTAAACTATACACTAAGATTAATATACTTCAGTAGACAAAATAAAAACATATTAAAACAATACACACAAGAATTAGCTAATAAACTTGATGAGATTAGTGTTACATTAAAAAATATATCTAAGAAAGGAACAGTGTTATTTAGAGCTGAAGGATTAGATTTTATTGCTGATTATCTTAATATTGCTTTTTTAGTAAAGGAAATAAATTTTTTAATGATATCTAAAGAAATTCATAAACATAAGAAAGAAATACTGAAAGCTTATAATTTAATTGGAGAACTTGATGCTGCATTAAGTATTACTAGGTATAGGAATGATTTAGATTATTATTGCGAACCTAATTTTTTTTATAATGCAGAAGAAATTTATATAACCGATATGTACCACCCTTTAATAAACGATCCTATATCAAATTCAATACATATTAATAATTCTATTGCAATTACAGGATCTAATATGAGTGGGAAATCTACTTTTTTAAGAACTATTGGATTAAACACACTCTTTGCTCAAAGTATTTGTACAAGTTTATCTAAAGAACACAAAACCGGGTTTTACAGATTATTAACATCAATAAGTTTGAATGATGACATCCTTCAGAGTAAAAGTTACTTTTTAAGGGAGGCAGAAGCAATAAAGCGTATGGTTAGCTTAAAAAATGATAAATATCATTCACTTATATTAATTGATGAGATATTTAAAGGTACAAACCCGGTAGAAAGATTAGCTGCTTCAATGGAAATATTAAATATATTAGCTTCAGGTAATACAAAGGTTCTTATAGCAACCCACGATTTACAGATACTACCGAAATTAGTAGGGTATGATTATTATTATTTTACAGAGAATGTTACAAAGGAATCTTTAGAATTTGATTATAAGATACATAAAGGTATTACACCGACACGTAATGCTATAAAAATATTGGAATTTATAAAATATCCTGCTGATATAATTACTAAAATAAACAAAAGAATCGATGTTTTAGAAGTATGATATCTTCTGAATTAGAGATAGATGTTAATGGCAGTCTTTTGATTGTGAGTTATTAGAGAGGGTTAAAGGAGTTAGTTAGATTCTTTTGGTTTATAATATCATATCGAGATAAACATAATCTGGATCTATTAGCAATTTTATTTCTGAAAAGTATAAAAATTTATTCATACGACAAAATCTGACAAATTTTATTCAGACAAAAAGATATAATTACTTTGGATTTAATATTATTTCATGTATGGACAAGCTATGTTATTTATGAAATGGGGGATGAATATGGAGAAAAAAATTTATAAGAGTTTGTTAAAACATAGTTTTTGGGGCAATTTTGATTCTGGTGTAATTTTTATTTTCCTTTCATTTTACATATGGGATAAAACTGAAAATATGATAACAATAGCCCTGGCATTTGCAATTCCAATAATAATAAACACAGTATTTGATTATTATTTTTCTGATTTAAGTGATAAAAAAGACCGAATAAAATTAATAATTATAGGAAATATAGGTTCTGCAGTATTTTTAAGTTTATATGGTTTAGCAGGTAATATTTATCTTTTATATTTCTTTATCTTCTTTAAATCATTATTTGCAAAACTGTATCAAAGTTCACTAGCACCTTATAAAAGAGATACAATTAATGAAAAAGAATATAAAGGCTATATCTCTAAGGAAAATATTAAAATAAGTGTAGGAGCATCAATTGGAGGCTTCTCATTAATGTATGTGTATCTTTATACTAAGAATATTCCTTTGATTTTCATTATATCTGGATTAATAGAATTATATTCAACAATATATTTATTCAAACTTCAGAATATAAAGCAAAAGAAGAGAAAAGAGAGGGAAGATCATACTGATTTAAATTGGCTAAAGAAAATAACTTTAATTTATACCATTGAAGGTTTCGCTATTGCACTAATAATAAATAGGATGATAATATTTTTACATGATGTACATAAAATAAAAATACAAGATGTTGGATTTATATTTTTTATTGTATATGGTATTTCAAATATAGTAGCTGCTAGAATTTATGACAAATTTAAAAGGATTTCATTAAAGAATATGTTTATAATATCTTTTTTATTTCAAGCAATATTATTGATATTATTCACAAAAGTATATGAATTAAAAGTAATTGTTGGGATTTGGTTTATTTTTGAATTAATATCAAATATAACAGATATATATTCAAGGGATAAAATAAATAGGAGTCTTTTCACAAGTATTGGAAAAAGGCTATCAAAATTTAGAATAAGCATAGCATTAGGAAGCATTCTAGGACAGGTTGTTGTAAGTCAAATATGGGATAGAATAGGAGTAAATGAAAGCTTTTATTTTTCTAGTATAGTATTAATTATTTTATCTATTATTATTGCGTTTAATAAGAAAAGAAAATTAAAAATACAATAGATATATATTTACTTGAGGAAATTGCATAATTAAGTATTTATAAACTGAAAAAAAGACCATAGAGCTTAAGCTCATAAAAAATGAGATTTTTTTATTGTATAAGAAAGTATAAATTTTTTTGATATAATAGAGTAGGTGAAAGTCAGATGATGTCTATACCACAGAATTTATGCAAACTATTTACAGTAAAAATATGGTTGCGCTTAAGGAGGTAACTA
>VEND01000158.1 GCA_009711765.1 Bacillota bacterium
GTGGTTTCACTCCTTTTGGATGGTTTTGTTTTGTCACTTAATCTATTCGACATGTTGGGGTGAAACCCTTTTTGTTTTTTATTAAAATTTAGTAATATCAATGGTTAAAAAATATGAAATTTACTCAATTATAAAAAATTAACTAAAATTTATAATTTTTCTGACAAATTATGCTAGGATACTACAACATAATATGATAATATATTATGGGATTATAATTTTAGCATTGTAAAGGAGTGGGGGAGTTGAAAAACAAAAGGAAGATACCATTTTTTAAAAGATTAGGTACTAAACTATCCTTATCATTTTTAATTTCATCTTTAGTTATTATAATTTTATTATCTGTATTATCCTATATTCAGACTAGTAAACTTATAACAGGTTACTTAGGAAATAAAGCATTAAATCTTTCTAAAGTAGCATCAGAACATATTGATAAAGAAAATTTTAAAGATTTAGAAACCAAGAATGATGAAAAAAAGGATATATATCAAGATATGAGAGAAGAATTAAATCATATAAGAGAAGTAGGGGGAGCTAAATACCTATATACCATGAGAAAAACTGAAGACGGTAAATTTATGTATGTAGTTGATGGAATGGATTATGAAAATGTATCCCATATAGGTGAAACAGAAAAGACTTGTAAAGAATATGAAAAGGCTATAAGTGGTAAAAGTCATGTGGGAGATAAAATAGAAGATGCTGGAGATTGGGGAATATTAATTAATTCCTACTATCCTATTAAAGATAATAATGGAGAAGTTATAGGTTTTGTAGGTGTAGATTATGATGCAAAACCAGCTTTCATAGCTTTAAAAAGATTTAGATTTATAGTAATTATTATGGCTATTATAATGGGGTTAGCATCGATAGCATTTGGTATATACCTTTCAAGAAGGATTTCAAAACCTATAGAGAATATTTCTAATACAGCAGAAAAGGTAGGAAATTATGATTTAAATGTGGATGAAATTAACGTTAAATCTAAGGGTGAAATAGGACTACTTGCTAATTCTTTTAATAAAATGTTAATAAATATGAAAGAAATGATTTCTAAAGTAAAGGAATCTGGAGACCATGTTTTTGATACATCTGTTTCATTAAATAAAACAATAGAAAGTACAACAGAGGCCATAGAAGGTGTAGCCGATACTGTAGAAGAGGTTGCTTTAGCTACAAATGATCAAGCTAAGGATACTGAGAAAGCCGTTTCAGAAGTTAATATTTTATCAGATCAAATAGATTTAGTTGATTTATCAGCAGATAAAATGGATGAAACAGCAGATAAAACTAAAAACTTTAGTAAAAAAGGGTTAGATATTGTAAAAGTACTTACAGAAAAGACAAATGAAAATAATAAATCCTCAAAAGAGGTAAATGATATTGTATTAAAGGTAAATGAAAGTACAGAAAAGATTAATCTTATAACAGAAACTATAAATGGTATATCAGAACAAACTAATTTACTTGCCCTTAATGCATCTATAGAAGCAGCAAGGGCTGGAGAAGTAGGTAAAGGTTTTGCAGTCGTTGCTGAAGAGATAAGAAAATTAGCAGTAGAATCATCGGAAGCTGTTAATGAAATAGATAATATAGTAAAGAATATACAAACTAATTCTAATAACGCAGTTGATACTATAAAGTCTGTAGAAAATGTAAAGACAGAACAAAATGAAGCTGTTAAAGATACAAAGAATGTATTTAAAGAAATTAACAATTCTTTAAATGAATTATTAGAAAGCATTGAGGAAGTTAAATCTTCAAGTAAAACAATGTCTGAAAATAAAGCTAAGATAGTTACAATGATAGAAAATATTTCAGCAACTTCAGAGGAAACATCAGCAGCTACAGAGGAAGTTTCAGCTTCAACTGAAGAGCAACTAGCTTCTATGCAAGAAATAAATAGTAATTCAAAGGATTTAGAGGAACTATCTAAAAATCTTGAAGAAATTATAGAAAAGTTTAATATATAGTTTTATGGGCTAGTATATTTTTACTAGTCCTTATTTTTTTTTGAATGAAAACAGTAGGGACTATCGCTCTATAGCTTGTCAAAATTGGTCTATATATACTATTTAAGACTACGCATATATTATAGTAAAATTTAAATAACGGAAAAAGGGTTAAAAATTTCCTTATTCCCCCAAGAAATATATATATGGATTCGAAGGTATATGACAAATTTTTTAAAGGAGGACTAAAATGAATTTAAGAAAAATAATATCATTATTGTTAGTAGCTTTATTAATTGTTTCACTTCCTATAATGAGTTTTGCAGGGAATGGAAACGGAAAGGAAAAGGGAAAAGATAAAGCAAAAGAGGAAGTGACTGTAACTGAAAGTGTGTATGGTGAAGATGATGTAGATGAGGAAAATGAAGATGAAGAAGAAAATGAAGATGAAGAAGAAAATGAAGATGAAGAAGAAAATGAAGGAAAAGGTAAAGGCAAGGGACTTAATAAGGACTGGAAGGAAGCTAAAGATCAACTTATAGAAGAAAAAGATGCAATAGAAAAAGAGAAAGATAAAATAGAAGATAAGAAGGATGCTTTAGAAAAAGAATTAGAAGCTGCAATAGAAAGTGGAGATACTGAACTTATTGATGAATTAAAAGCACAGGTAGATGAAATAAAAGAAGAAATGTTTGAAGCTAAAAGTGTTATGAAAAATATTAAACTTCAACAGAAAGCTGTTATTAAAAACAGATATTCAGTTGAAGAATTAGATGAAATAAGACAAGCTGGAGAAGAAATAGCTACTGAAAATGGAAGTGTAACAGTAATTCCAGTGGAAAATATACTAACTGATAAAAAAGATGTTAAATTTGATACTCCCCCTGTTATAAAGGAAGGAAGAACATTAATCCCTGTTAGAGCTATAACAGAAGGTTTTGGAGCAGAAGTTGAGTGGAATGGAGAAGAAAGAAAGGTAACAATATCTAAGGAAGGATTTAAACTTGAATTAACTATAGATAGTAAAAAAGCTTTAGTTAATGGAGAAGAAGTTGAGATAGATGTACCTTCAAATATTTTAAGTAACCGTACATATGTACCATTAAGATTTATAATAGAAAGTATGGGACTTAATATAGAATGGGATGGAGAAACAGAGACAATAGAAATAGATGAAGAAGAAGTAACAGATGAAACTACAGAAGATACAACTACAGAGGATACAACAACAGAAGATACAACAACTGAAGACACAACAACAGAGGATACAACGACAGAAGATACAGTAACTGAATAGTTAAATCAAGGAGGACTTAAAGGTCCTCCTTTTAATTACTTTTAGATATTAAAACTTTACATTTAATTTACATATTTTTTCTTCTTAAGGAAGGATTTTAGCGATATTTGAAGAATATTAAACTGTAGTAACGAATTTGAGAAGGGGTGTAATAAACGATGAAAATAATGAGAGAAAAATTAGGTAAAATATTTTCACTTTTAATAGTGATACTATTTGTATTTGGCACTACATCTGTATATGCTCAATCATTTACCGATGTTAAGGATAGTCACTGGGCAAGTGATTATATCGAGAAGATGAGTAAAAAAGGTATTATAACAGGATATTCAGATGCTACATTTAGACCTAATGGTAATGTTACAAAGGAAGCAGCAGTAATTATGATATCAAGATTATTCGATTTAGATGATGATACTAAGAAAGACTTAGTAGAAAAGTATCAGGCATTTTTAGATGATGTTAATGTAGCTAGTTGGGCAGAGTCAGGAATTGCTATAGCCCTAGAAAAAGATATAGTGACTAAATCTATAGTTAGAGACTTTTATAAAAATGGAAGCTCATTAAATGCAAGAAGAGATGAAGTATGTGTATATTTAACAAGGGCAATGGGATTAGAGGATGAAGCTAAAGAAAAAGTAATTGTAAATTTAGACTTTATAGACTCAGATTTAATGCCTATATCAGTAAGAGCCTGCGTTCAAGTAATGGTTGAAAAGGGTGTAATAGCTGAAACTAATGGTAAATTTAATCCTAAAAATTCTGTAACAAGGGCAGCTATGGCTAAGATGTTATCAGTTTCATATGAGTATATGGAAGATAATGATGTGGTAGTGGATAATTCAGATGAAGAAGTTGAAGAAAATCCTTTTGAAGATCAAGATACATTTAATGTAGAGGGTAAAATTAAGGATACTTTACCTGCACAGGATGAATTATATATGACAGTTATAGATGAAGATGATGAAAAAACAACTTGCGTTGTTAATTCAAAGACTGATATCACATTAGATGGTGATGATGTTGATTTAGAAGATATAGTAGAAGGTTTAGATGTGGAAGTTGAATTAACAGAGGAATTAGAAGCTGTTGAAGTAATAGCTACTAGTGTTACAGCTGAGTATTCAGGTAAAATAGAGTCTATATCCTCCGGGAGTCCATCTAAACTTGAGATAGAATATGAAGTAGAGGATGAAGATGGAGATACTGATACTGAAGAGGAAACATTTTATATAGATGAGGATTGTGATATAGAATTAGATAATGAAAATTCCCATATATCTAAGTTAGATAAGGGTGACATAGTAGAAATTGATGTAAAAAATAATAAAATAGTTGAAATTAAAGCTGAAAGTAAAAATAGAAATATAGATGGTGAATTAAAGGATATTAAATTTGATCCAAAGCCAATAATAGTTATAGAAGATGAAGATGAAAACACATATGAATTTGAAGTTGACGATCATGCAGATATAGAAAGAAATAATGATGACGTAGAAATAACTGATTTAAGAGTAGGAGACGAATTAGATATTGAAGTTGAATATAAAGTAGTTGAAGAGATAGAAGCTGAAACTGTGGAAAAGGAAGATGAAGGTTCTATAAAATCAATTTTAATATCTGAAGAGCCTAAATTAACTATAAAAAATGAGGATGACGATATAGAAACATACTATATATCTAATGATGTTGATATTGAATTAGGTAGAAGAACATCTACATTGTATGATTTAAGATTAGGATATTACGTTGAACTTGAAATAGAAAGTAGTGAAATAGTTAAAATAGATGCCATAGAAAGACAAACTAATGATGATCGTAGCGGTGTTGTTAAGTATATTAATAGAGATGCTGAAGTTATTAGTATAAAGGTACCTAGAGAAAATGAGACTATAAGAATAGATGTTACAGATGATACTAATTTTATAGATACAGATGGAGATAAAACTAGATTTAGAACATTAGATGAAGGAGATGAAGTTTTAGTTATAGGAACTTCAGATGGTGGTATATACACAGCAAAAACTATAATAATAACACAAAGATATTAGATAAAAAGCCCGGTTATACAAAATGTATAACCGGGTAATTTATCTTAAACTTATAATTGTCATTATGATTATAAAGGATATTAACATAAAATTTGTTGTTTCAAAGGATATATATAAATGCCTTATTTTTTTCATAGGGTAAAAGTCTTTATCTATTATAAATTTAAATATAAAAAATCCTATAACTAAACTTATTAAATAGTTAAATAAAGCGCTTAAGGAAAAAATATTTACAAATGATAAATCTATATCATAGAAAACATTAATAATAGGAGCATATAAAATCCCCATTAATAAACAGGATATCCCTAATATAATCATTGAAGATCTACTGTGGATTTTTTTAAAGTCTGTTTTTTTGAAATCACCAAAGAATATTTGGGAAAACTTAATAAAGGATATACATGTTCCTAAATTTATAATAAAAAATAATATAGAGTGAAAACTATTATGTTTAATTCCATATTTAATAATAGTCTTACTTACAAATCCATTAAAAAATGGAGCGCCTGTTATGGAAAACATTCCTATAATCATAATCACAGATACAACAGGGAGTCTTTTAAATACGCCTCTTATTTCTGTTATTTTTCTAGTATTATAATGATTTATTATAATACCTGAACCTAAAAATAACAAAGATTTAAAAAGTGCATGGTTAAATACATGTAATAAACCACCAATGTTTGCTTTAGTTTCATAACTACTAAGTCCCATTAAAATAATTCCTATTTGAGATATTGTATGAAAGGCTAGGACTTGTTTTATATCCTTTTGACTTAATGCAAATATTATTCCTGATAAAGCTGTGAGTATACCTAAAATAAAGAATAAGTCGTTAAGATCATTAATATTAAATATATAATGAAGTCTAATATAGGCATATATACCACTTTTTATTAAAAGACCAGAAAGCAGGGCAGATATACTAGCAGGAGCCGCACCATGGGCCTTAGGAAGCCAATTATAAACTGGGAAAAAAGCTGATTTAACTCCTATTGATGCCATAATAAATACAAAGGCTAATTTTATTATTAAGGTATTATTAAGTAGTTCTATCCTTTCCTTTGCAATATCCATATTTAAAGTACCTGTAACGGTGTATACTAATATTAATCCTAAAAGATAAAATATCATTCCTGTACTATTAAATAAAAGATAATAAAGTCCAGATTTTACTGAATAACCATCCTTTTTATAAATTATTAATATGGTTGATATTATTGTTGTTATCTCTATAAATATAAAAAGATTAAATAAATCATTAGTTTGAAGTAATCCAAGGAAAGCACCCTCTAGAAATAAAAGAAAGAATAAAAATTTAAAATCTCCCTTTCTATTATTCCAACTATATAAAAGTATTACCCACCATATAAAAATACTTAAAAAAATAAAAGCCATACTTAATCTATCATTTTTTAGAGAAATACCTATAGCCTTTTCCCAACCACCTAGATTAAGTATATTACTTTCTAAAAAATGATTATTTAATGAAAAGTATTTAATAGAAAAGTAAGTAATAACTCCTTGTGATAGAAATACTAAATAATTTACATATTTATTATTAAATAGATATATTATCATCGATGTAATTATGGGTATGAATATTAGATATATAGGTATATATTTCATATTAGCCATTCCTTTCTATAAACTCTTTCCAGTCTAGGGTTCCATAATAGTGAAATATTTTTATGCTTAACATTAAAGCAAGGGCTGTAATTGCTGCTCCTATAACTATCGTTGTAAGCATAAGGGCCTGGGGTAAAGGATCTACCATATTAGATGAATTTTCAGATATAATAGGTATACTACTTGGATATTCCTTTGAAAAGGTTAAAAATAAAAGTACTACTGCCCCTTGGGATATATTAAAACATATAATGGATTTAATAATATTTTTACTTATAATAAGTCCATAGATACCTATTAATAAAGTTATAAATGCTAATATAATACTTAGTTTCAATTTCTTCCCTCCTCTATAAAGGTTGCTATTATACTAATAAGTCCAGAAGCCACTTTAATCCCTATAAAAAAGTTTAAAGTAATTAAAAATATAGGTTTTAATTCACTATTTGTAGGTAAAAAACTAGTAAATACTTCCCCCTTTGTAATAAGACTAAACATTGCTATTAAAAGTATTATTAAAAAAAATATCTTCTCCATTTTAATTAGAAAATTTAAATCAGTAATTTTTTTAAAATTTATAAAATATGTTGTTAAAAATGCCGTTGCAAGGATAGCGCCCCCTTGAAATCCCCCTCCTGGGGATAGGTGACCATGTATTATAATATAGAAACCAAATATAAGGATAAAGGGAAATAAAACTCTACATACAGAAGCTAGAATATGGGATGGTTTCAAATTAATTATCTCCTTTCTTTAAAGTACTTCATCATCTCTTTTAGACATGAATATAATACCTGTTACTGATACAAGTAATATACTTGCTTCAAATATTGAATCAAATAATCTATAATCAAGATAAATTCCAGTAACAAGATTTTTTGACCCTGTGTGTTTGTAAGTATTTTCTATATAAAAATCTTTACTAAAGCTATTAGAATTTTCTAAAGCCTCAAAGGATGCTAAACTAAATACTATAAGTAATGATATAAGCATTAATATGGATAATATTTTTTTAATCATAGGTTTCACCTTCTATTACTTTAACTACTTTAATATCCTTTTTACCCTTTGTCATATCCTCTAATTTATTCATTAATATACTGGTTTTCTTTCCCTTTAGGATGTATTTATCTTTCTTTTTTTCTATTACTAAATCAACATTTTTAGATCTAAATATACCATATAACTCATCATATTCACTATCTTGAATTTCAAGTTTTAGATTATATAAGTCTGTAAATTCCTTTAATATATCATATATACAATATTCTATCCTTTCATTATCAAAGGCAGTATTATTTATTACTAAAAATTTTCGTTGTTTAGATATTGCTATTATAAATATTAAGGGTATAATAGCACTTCCTATGGCAACTTCTGCTAAGGCAAGGTCAGGAGAGTCAAGAAACAAATAAATACTTGCAGATACTAAGGAGGATGCTGAAAAGAATACTATTAGTTTAAGATTATTTTTAGATATTATTATAAATATTAAAAAAATAATTAAAAGTATTTCTAATAGATATATTATTTTCATTTTTCATCTTCTCCCTTTAAATTTATCCCATTTAAATAAGCAGATCTTGCTATAATATGATTACTTACAGGTCCAGTTATTAAAACAAAGGTTAAAAGTATAACTAATCTTAAAGTAAAAAGATTAAATCCTGATTTAAACATTAGGGCTATTAATATTGTTATAGTGGCTGCAGTATCAATTTTGCTACTTGTAAGTAATCTTGCATACATATTAGAAAATCTAAATATACCTATTATACCGAAAATAATATAAATCCATGATAATATAAGTAATAAATTAGAAATCATTTTTGCCTACCTCCCCTTAGTATAAATCTAGATAGTAAAGTTATTCCAAGGAAACCTATTATTCCACAGGAGATAGATAAATCTAATAAAAATATGTTATCTTTATAAACTGCATATACAGCTAATAAAAGAATTGTTTTTGCAGATATTAAATTAAGGGCTAATAATTTATCCCAAATAGTTGCTCTAAAGACCATACGTATAGACGTTGTAAGCATTGAGATAATAAGTAAAATAATAGTTATTTTAAGCATATATTCTCCTTTATAAAAATATTTTTTCAAAACGCTCCTTGATTGTTCTAGCGTAGGATTCTCCATTTTCACCATCATCTTCTATACACAATACAGTTAGCTCACTACCATCTGTATCAACTGTTATTGTTCCTGGTGTTAATGTGATTGAATTAGATATAATGGTAATTATAAAGGGATCTTTAGTTTCTAATTTAACCTTTATTATAATAGGAGAACAATCGCATTTTAAAACCCTTTTTATATGGGCAAATGAAGATTTGTATATTTCTATAAAAAGGATAATAGAATATTTTATTAGTATAAAAGCCTTTGGAAGCTTATACTTAATCCCCTTATTATTAAATGATACCCCAAAGGATATAAAAACAACTAATAAACTAATAATACCACCTATTAAAAGGTTTGTTATTTTAAAGTTTAATGAAAGTAATATCCAAAAGAGATATAAAAGTATGAAAAGTTTATAGCTTTTTTTAATAAACTTCATATTAATCTTAACCTTTCTTTAATTTTTTTCTAAGTACACATATTTTTAAACACTTAGAATTTATTAAATCTATACTAGATTCATCAATCATAGTTCCTAATAGGTTTAATTCATCGTTAATATTCATATCTCCCACTAATTCCCAGAAAAGCTCTTCTATTCCCTCTGATCTAGAGCCTATAAGTTTTCTTTTTAGTTTGTTAAGTTTATCTTTATTAAAATCTTTCACATTACCTAAAATAGTAATTTTAACTTCATTATCTGAGTCATTAATGTTTATATGTATCGAAGTAGCATTTTCTTTTAATAAAAAACTTAATAGTTCGTTTATGATTTTATTTATTCTCACCTTTTCTTTATACAAGAAAACCACCCCTTATATAGGCTTTATTTATAATATATAGATGAAAGTAAAAATTTATTTAGTTTTTAAAGATTTTTAGAAAATTCTTAGAAAGGTAAATTGTAGAGAATTTATAAAATGGGTGAAAAATGTGTTAAATTTTAAGGAAAGTTATTTTATTATATTATATATATTTTTACTAATAAATGCAATGATAAGAATTATTATCATGCAAAAGGTATGATTGGTAAAATAACTATATTAATATGTTAATTTATAGTAAAAACTGTTGACACCTTTAAGTAAGTATTATACTATTATAATAACTCCGACTGACTGGTCGGTTCTAGACTTGTACTTTTAAAAAACATGTTTAAAAATATAAGTATATGGTAAAAGTTAAATTGATAGGAGGTAGTAAATATGAGGAAAATAATAGCTTACTTTTTAGTAATGATAACATTAATAGGATTATTATCAGGATGTTCTGAAAAGCAAAAGAAAGAAGAGGTAAAAAAGGATAATTATATCCCTGTGGAAGTAGGAAAAATACAAACAAAGACTATATCAAATGAAGTAACATATAGTGGTAAGGTTCATGCCGATAAAGATGTTTTAGTAATGCCTAAAATAATGGGAAAGATATCAAATGTTTATGTTAGTGTAGGAGATGAGGTTAAAAAGGGAGAAAAACTTTTCACATTAGATAAAGAGGATATTCAAAAGAGGGTAGACCAAGCTAAAGTAGCCCTAGACCAGGCTAAAGCAAACTATGAAATGACTAAAGAAAAAATAGAAAATGCTAAAACTAGTTTTGAAAGAACTAAAAAGCTTTATGAAGAAGGGGCAGTATCAAAAGCCCAATACGAACAAGCAAAAGTTCAAGCTTCAGATAGCTCTTTAGAAGCTGCAAAGGGTGGAGTTAATCAAGCCCAGGTTCAATACGATCAGGCTCTAGATTCCCTTGAAAATACTTCTATAGAAGCACCAATAAGTGGGAAAATAGCTTCAGTTAATATAGAAGCCGGGGAGTTTGCAACAACTAGTCAACCGTCAATGACTATAGTTGATACAGATAAAGTATATGTTCAAATAAATGTTACTGAAAATATAATAAATGAACTTTTCAAAGGAAAGGGAGTAAAGGTAGATATTGAATCTGCATCATCTAAGGATATACTAGGTAAAATTCATTCAGTAAGTCCTGCACCGGATAGTAGAACTCAAATGTATCCAGTAAAAATATATATGGAAAATGATAATGGATTAATAAAACCTGGAATGTTTGCCCAGGTAAAATTAGATACAAATATAAAGAATAATGCAATGGTTGTTAAAAGTGAAGCAGTTGTTGAAGAAAATGGAGAAAAGGTTGTATTTATTATTTCTGATAATAAGGCTAAACTAAAGAAAGTAAATATAGGTTTAGATACAGGAGAATATATTGAAATATTAGGTGGATTAAAGGGAAATGAAAAGTTAATTATTAAGGGTCAAAACTATGTAGAAGATGGTTCTAAAGTGAAGGTAGTAAGAGGTGATAAATAATGAATTTATCTAAGTTAGCAGTTAAACGCCCAGTTACTGTTTTGATGGTAACATTTATAGTAATTTTACTAGGGGTAGTATCATTAACAAGACTACCTATAGATTTGTTACCTAAAATAGAAGTACCAGTTGCTATTGTTTCTACTGATTATTCTGGAGTTGGTCCAGAGGAGATGGAAAAGTTAGTTACTAAACCAATAGAAGAATCCATAGCTACAGTTGGTAATATTAAAAACATACAATCCATTTCATCAGAGGGAAATTCCATAGTGGTAGCAGAGTTTAACTTTGGTACTGATATGGATTTTGCAACCCTTGAGATGAGGGAAAAAGTAGATATGGTTAAGGGATTTTTACCAGATGATTCAAAGGATCCTATGGTACTAAAAATAGATCCTAATGCAATGCCTATAATGGAAGTATCATTATCTGGAGGTAGAGATTTATCTAAACTTCAAAACTTTGCAGATGATATATTAAAGCCTAGATTAGAAAGAATAGAAGGTGTTGCAAGTGCAGATATCTCTGGAGGTTATGATAGACAGGTTACAATAAAAATAGATCAGCAAAAGCTTTTAGGATATGGTATATCCATTGACTATTTAGCAGGAATTATAGGTTCTGAGAATTTAAATCTACCGGGAGGTAGTGTTTATAAAGGAAAACAAGAACTTACTATTAGAACAATGGGAGAATTTAAAAATGTTGATGAAATAAAAAATCTACCCATACCTTTAAAAACAGGAGGAAGTGTATATTTAAAGGACTTAGCAGATGTTAGTATGGAATTTAAGGATATAACAACCATATCAAGAACTAATGGAGATAAAAGTATAAGTATATCAATGCAAAAACAATCCGGAACTAATACTGTTAATGTATCAAGACTAATTAATGAAGAATTAGAAAGTATAAAAAATGATTATCCAAATATAAGTATTAAAACAGTTATAGACCAATCAGAGTATATAGAACAATCCATAAACAATGTTATTAAAAATGCAGTATTAGGTGCATTATTAGCAGTGTTTATACTTTATTTATTCTTAAGGAATTTAAGAACAACTTTTATAATAGGAACTGCTATACCGGTATCTGTTATAGCTACCTTTATATTAATATACTTTAATGATATTACACTAAATCTTATGACCCTTGGTGGTTTAGCATTAGGTATAGGAATGCTTGTGGATAATGCTATAGTTGTTTTAGAAAATATATATAGATTCAGACAAGAGGGTTATTCAAGAAAGGATGCAGCAATTAAGGGAGCTAAAGAGGTTGGAATGGCCGTTACAGCTTCAACACTAACAACGGTTGCAGTATTTTTACCTATAGTATTTGTAGAGGGTATAACAAGTACTATATTCAAAGAGTTAGCACTGACAGTTACAATGTCTTTATTTGCATCATTAGCTGTATCTTTAACATTAATACCTATGCTTTCATCTAAGCTATTAAAGGTTGATAAAGAGCAGGGTAAAAAGCATCACAGTAGGTTTAGATTATTTTCATGGGCCTATGATGTATTTGATAAATTATTTTTAAGGGTTGAAAATAGATATAAAAAAATATTACATTGGTCTTTAGGCCATAGAAAATCAACAGTATTTTTAGCCATATTAATATTTGCAGGAAGTTTAGTTTCCTTAACAAATGTAGGTGCAGAGTTTTTCCCTACAATGGATGAGGGACAGTTTAATATAAGTGTTTCTCTACCAAAGGGTAGTGAGCTTGAAAGTACAAATAAAGTTGTTACAGAAATAGAAGAAAGACTATTTAAAATAGATGAGGTTGAAACTGTATTTACAAACATCGGCGGTGGTGGAAATATGGCTGTTGATGTAGGAACTACAGACTCAGCAACAATAAATGTTTTAGTTAAGGATTTAGATAAAAGAGAAAGAACCACCACAGAAATAGCAGATGAGGTAAGAAATTTAATATGGGATATTCCAGGAGCTAAAAAGGAAGTCTCTGTTGTATCAAGTACTATGATGGGCGGTGGAATGAATGGAGCCCCAGTAAGTATTAGTGTTAAGGGTGATGATTTAGACACTTTAAAAGAAATTGGAGAAGATTTTGTAAATATTATTAAATCCGTTGAAGGAACAAGGGAAGCAAAATCTGATATTAGTGAAGGTATACCAGAGGTACAGATAAAAATAAATAGAAAAATATCTTCACAATATGGTTTAACTGCAGCTCAAATAGCTACTTCAGTTAAAGGAACCATAGATGGAAAGACTGCTACTAGATATAAAGTAAACGGAGAAGAAATAGATGTAGTTATTAAGGGAGATGAAACTTTAAAGAAAAGTTTATCTAATTTAAAACAGGTAACTATACAAAATCAGACAGGTATGAATATACCCCTTTCTCAAGTTGCTGATGTTGATATAGAAAGGGGACCAACTGCTATAAATAGGGATGCCCAATCTAGGGTTATAACAGTTTCAAGTCAAGTTGTAGGTAGAGATTTAGGAAGTATAGCAGAGGATATTAAGGCTAAACTTAAAAATTATGATATGCCCGATGGATATCATTATGAAATGGGTGGAGAAAATAAAGAAATACAAGATGCTTTCTCTGACTTAGCATTAGCTTTAATATTAGCAGTAGTCCTTGTATATATGATTTTAGCATCACAATTTGAATCATTACTACATCCATTTACTATTATGCTTTCAGTACCCCTTGCATTTGCAGGAGGAGCTTTAGGATTATTTATTACAAGAAGGGCTTTAAGTGTACCTGCCTTTATAGGAGTTATAATGCTTGCTGGTATAGTTGTAAATAATGCCATAGTTTTAATTGATTATATAAATACTAGAAGGGAAAAATTTGAAGAAACAAGGCATGATGCAATAACTAATGCAGGACCTATTAGACTTAGACCTATTTTAATGACTACTTTAACTACTGTATTAGGTTTAGTACCCTTAGCTTTAGGTATAGGAGAAGGAGCAGAAGCAGAAGCTCCGATGGCTACAGTTGTTATAGGAGGTTTATTACTATCAACATTACTAACATTGGTATTTATCCCAGTGGTATATACAATATTTGATGATCTAACAGGATTTGTTAAAAGAAAACTAGTAAAAGAAAGTAACTAAGGGGGGATATTATGCCATCTAAAGAAGAAAGAAGAAAATCAATTATAAAAGCTTCTCTAAAAATATTTGCTAAATCTGGATTTCATAAAGCTAAGATGCAGGATATAGCTAATGAAGCCGGTATAGGTAAAGGAACTTTATATGAATATTTTGATAGTAAAAAAAATCTTTTTCAAGAGATGATAAAATTTTGTATTAATGAATATAAGGATTCTTTAAGTAAAGCTTTAAGTGAAAGGGAAAGTGTTAATGAAAAGTTAGAAACATTTTTAGTTTTTCATAGTAAGTTTTTAAAAGACCATATAGATATGGCACAATCAGCAATGGTTAACTCCTCAACTATGTCTGAGGAGATGAAAAACTTTATATTTAAAGGAAAGCATGAAATATTTAATGTTGTAAAAAATATAATAATTGAAGGAAAGAAAAGTGGTGAACTTAAAAAAGATTTAGATGAAGAAATAGCTACATTAGCCATTATTGGAACTATAAATCAATATTGCGGAAAAAAAATATTTCATGAGAGGGCAAATTTAGAAAAAATAGACCCAACACCTCCTATTAAAATATTATTAAATGGTTTAAAATGATTATAAAGGCTAAAGATTAATTTCTTTAGCCTTTATAAGTATATTTATTAGCTTTATAAATAATTATAAATTTTAAAATATTTGTTTTGAAGGAATAATTAAATGAATGTAGAATATAATTGTAGAAGTATATATTTTTAGGGGGGCGAAAGAACTTGGATAATTTAAAGATGTTATGTGTCGATGACCAATGTGCTATTAGAACATTACTAAAAGAAATCTTTGAAAAAGATTATATAGTAAAAACAGTTTCTAGTGGTAAAGAAGCAATTAAAGAAGCCAAGGAATTTAAACCCCATATCGCTATCGTTGATATGAAGCTTAATAATATGAAGGGTACAGAAGTAATAAATAAACTTAAAGAATTAGACCCGGATATAAGAAGTATAATATTAACTGGATATGGAGAGGAACGTACAGAGGAAATAATGAAATCTAATGTTGAAATGATTTTAAAAAAACCCTTTGATGTAAATGAAATAAAATCTATTATAAATAAATTAATGAAAACTGCTGAAGCTTAAAGAACAGGATACCTGTTCTTTTTTACATTTATTTAATATTAATAAAAATATATGAAATAGTCTTATAAACTCTATTGAAAACCTTTTCTTTATGTTTAATCTAGACTATAATAAAAGTATCTTGTATAATGAAAACAGAGAATATAAGGGGAGGAATAACAATGGAAAAAGCTATGATAAGAATGAGAATGAGTATGCATGATGCACATTATGGGGGAAATTTAGTTGACGGAGCTAAAATGTTACAGTTATTTGGTGACGTTGCTACTGAACTTTTAATTAGAAATGATGGAGATGAAGGTTTATTTGCTGGATATGAAGATGTTCAGTTTACAGCACCGGTATATGCAGGGGATTACATAGAAGCTGTAGGAGAGATAATAGAAACAGGAAATTCTTCAAGAAAGATGAAATTTGAAGCAAGAAAGGTTATAATACCAAGACCTGATATAAATGATTCAGCTTGTGATGTATTAGATGAGCCAATAGTTGTATGTAAAGCCTTAGGAACTTGCGTTGTTCCAAAGGATAAACAAAGAAAGTAGTATCTAGGGGGGATAGAATGGAAAAATTAATTATAACAGCAGCATTAACAGGAGCTGAAGTAACTAGAAAACAGCAACCTAATCTACCTTTAACACCGGAAGAGATAGCAGAAGCTGCATATGAGGCTTATAAAGCGGGAGCTTCAATAGTACATGTACATGCAAGGGATAAAGATGGAAATCCAACACAGGATAAAGAAACTTATAAAGAAATTAAAGAAAAAATAGAAGAGAAATGTCCTGTAATATTTCAACCCTCAACAGGGGGAGCAGTTTGGCATACTAAAGAGGAGAGATTACAGCCTGTTGAGTTAAAACCTGAAATGGCAACATTAAGTGCAGGAACATGTAATTTTGGAAAAGATGTATTTATGAATTCACAAGAATACATAGAAGAGTTTGCTAAAAGGATGAAGGAATTAAATGTTAAGCCTGAGATAGAGGTATTTGAAAGAGGAATGATTAATAATGCAGTAAGATTAGCTAAAAAGGGTCTTTTAGATACTCCAATGCATTTTGATTTTGTAATGGGTATACCAGGTGCCATAACAGGAGAGATTAGGGATTTATTATATTTAGTTGAAAGTATACCTAAAGGCTCTACTTGGACAGTGGCAGGAATAGGAAGACATCAACTACCCTTAGCTAATATGGGAATTTTACTTGGAGGTAATGTTAGGGTAGGTTTTGAAGATAATATATATTATAAAAAAGGAGAGTTAGCTAAATCCAATGCCCAATTAGTTGAAAGGGTTGTAAGATTGGCTAAAGAACATAATAGGCCAGTTGCTACTCCCGATGAAGCTAGAAAAATATTAAATATAAAATAGTTAAAGTCTCAGCATATGCTGAGGCTTTTCATATGAAAAATATTGCTGTAATTTTTCAGAAGATTCTAACATATGTTTATAAAAAGGTTACTATATTATATATTTTTGTACATATAATGAACATAAGTTTACATTATGAACATTTAGGGGAGATTAAAGTGGCAGAAAAAGTTATATCAATAATAAAAGTTTCAAAAGTTTTAAAAAGATTAGCTAAAGAACCCTATGAAATGACTGCTTTAGAATTAAGCAATGAATTAAATATTAATAGAAGTACAATCCATAGAATTTTAAATACTCTAATTTCAGAAATGATGGTTTTAAAAAATCCTTCTAATAAAAAATATAAAATAGGTCCTACTTTGTATCACATGGGCAGTGCTTATCTTTATAGACAAGATAATTCCGAACAAATAAAACATATACTTGATTGTATAGCTAAAGAAACAAAACAATCTGTAGGGTATTCAATTTTAGCAGGGGAAAAAATACTAAATATTTATGAGATAGAAAGTTATCAGCCAATAAAAATAGGATATAGACAGGGAAGTTACTATCCTATACACTGTGGTGTTTATGGAAAGTGTATTATGGCTTATTTAAAACCTAAAGAAAGACTTAAAGAAATAGTTTATTCAAATAAATTGATAAAGAAAACTAATAAAACAATAACAGATCCAAAAGAATTATTAACTGAATATGAAAGAATAAGAAAATCAGGTTATGCAATAAGCGATGAAGAAAGTTTAGAGGGTGCTATAGGGATTGGTGCTCCAGTTAAAGATTCTAATGAAAATATTATTGGTTGTGTAGGGGCTGCAGGGATAAAGAGTAGTTTATCTAGTAAGGATTTAGAGTTTTTAAAGAGTAAAGTAATTTTAGGTGCAAAAGAAATTAGTAAATTAATGCCTTAAGGAGGTGAATAAGTAATTTTTAAATTTAAAATTAAATAAAGGGGGATTTAAATGGTAGAAAGTAAAAAAAAGAAAAAGTTTAACATTCCACATACGTATGTCATACTATTTTCAGTTATTTTAATTATGTCTTTATTGACCTATATAATACCAGCAGGAGAATTTACTAGATTAGAAGATCCAAAGACAGGTAAAACAGTAGTAGATCCAGCTTCATTTCATAGTGTTGAACAGAATCCAACAGGAGTGTTTGATTTATTTCAATCAATACCTAAGGGAATGAAGGATGCTGCAAGTATAGTATTTTTCATATTCATAGTAGGTGGTTCATTTCAAATTATAACAGCTACAGGAGCAGTTGAAGCAGGGATAAGTAGAGTAGCTTTAACCCTTAAAGGAAAAGAAAAACTAATGATTCCAGTATTTTTAGTTTTATTTTCTATAGCAGGTGGTACATTTGGTATGGCCGAGGAGGCTATAGTATTCGTCCCTATAGGAATTGCTTTAGCAAGAGCCTTAGGATACGATGCTATAACAGGTACAGCGATGATAACATTAGGAGCAGCCTGTGGATTTACTTCAGGGTTTATGAATCCATTTACAGTGGGTGTTGCTCAAAAGGTTAGTGAATTACCTTTATTCTCTGGAATAGAGATAAGATTAGTTATATTAGTTGTTATGTTAATAGTAACTATTATTTATGTTATGAGGTATGCTGATAAAGTTAGAAAGGATCCATCTAAGAGTATAGTAAAGGATTTAGAAGAAAAGGAAAAGGATAAGATTATTGATTTATCTAATGTTCCTGATTTAACAAAGAGACACATACTTGTATTATTAGCTATCATAGGTGGATTTATATTAATAATATGGGGAGTATTCACTAAGGGATGGTACATTACAGAGATAGGTTCAGCATTTTTGGCAATGGGTATCATAGGAGGTTTCCTAGGTGGTCTTGGCCCAAGTAAGGTTGGAGAAGAATTTGTTAAAGGGGCTAAATCCATAGTATTTGGAGCTTTAGTTGTTGGTGTTGCTAGGGGTATTTTAATAGTTATGCAGGATGGTATGATTCTAGATTCTATCATTAATGGATTAGCAAGTGCAATAGAAACCTTACCAAAAACAATATCAGTACTTGGTATGTATGTTGTTCAAGTTGTTATAAACTTTTTTATTCCATCTGGTAGTGGTCAGGCAGCTACAACAATGCCAATAATGACTCCACTTGCAGATTTAATAGGAGTTACTAGACAAACAGCTGTTATGGCTTATCAATTTGGTGATGGATTTACTAATTCAATAATACCTACCTCAGCAGCTTTGATGGGAGTATTATCAGTAGCTAAGATTAATTATGAAAAATGGGTTAAGTTTTTATGGCCTTTAATGTTAATATGGCTAGGAGTAGGGGCAATATTTTTAGTATTTGCAAATGTAATAAATTATGGTCCATTTTAATCTAAGACAGGGTTATGCCCTGTCTAGATTTTAAATTAAGGAGGATTATTTGTGTATGATATTAAAATATTAAATGGAAAAATTTTAGATTTTTATACTGGAGAGGAATATATAAAAGATATTGGAATTAAGGATGGAAAAATTAAAAAAATAGGCAATATAAAATCAGCAGCAAAGAAAGAAATTGACGCTTCAGGTAAAATTGTATCACCAGGGTTTATAGATATACATATGCATGAAGAAACAATTAAAGATACCTTAGATGAAAATGATTATGATATTGCAAATAAGATGATTCTTATGGGTGTAACTACCTGCATTGCAGGTAATTGCGGTAATAATAGACAGGAGATAAAAGACTTTTTTACCTTTATCGATAAATATGGTGCTCCTGTAAACTATTTAGCTTTTTCAGGACATAATTATTTAAGAAATAAAGTAGGTGTTAATAGGTATGAAAGGGTAACAAATCTAGAGATAGAAAAAATAAAAAAACTAGCCCTTAACGATTTAAACAATGGAGCAATAGGCTTATCCTTTGGATTAGAATATAGTCCTGGTACTACTAAAGAGGAAGTTATAGATATATCTAGTAGTTTTGATGAAGATATACTCCTTTCAGCACATTTTAGAAAGGATGCTAAATATGGTATACCTTCAGTTAAAGAACTTATTGAAATATCAAAAGAAACTAAAAAACCAATGCAGATATCCCATTTAGGAAGTTGTACAGGTTTTGGAATGATGGATGAGTCTTTAGATATTATAAGTAAAGCAATAGATGATGGAGTGGATATTAAGGCTGATTGTTATCCATATAATGCATTTTCTACCTTTATAGGTTCAGCAGTATTTGATGAGGGATGTTTTAAACTTTGGAATAAATCCTATGATAGTATACTGTTAACAGAAAAACCCTATAAAGGGATAAGATGTGATGAAAAATTATTTTATAAAGTAAGAAAAGAAAACCCAGAAATGTTGGTTATAGCCTTTGTTATGGAGGAAAGTGATATTATTAAGGCTATGAAAGCCCCATTTGTTATGATAGCAAGTGATGGGTTATATAAAAAAGAACAAGGACACCCTAGGGGTGCTGGAACATTTCCAAGGGTTTTAGGACATTTTGTTAGGGAGAAAAATGAATTAAAATTATATAATGCATTAAGAAAAATAACTTTAGAGCCAGCTAAAAGATTAGGACTAAATAAGGGTGAAATATCAGAAGGGTTAGATGCTGATATAGTTATATTTGATCCAGATATAATCATAGATAAAGCAACCTTTGAAAATCCTACCCTACCTCCTAGAGGAATAGATTATGTTATTATTAATGGAGAAATAGCGGTGAAGGATAATAATATTTTTAATGATAGCTTAGGAAGAGTTATTAGAAGAGATGAGTTAAAGGGGATTAAAAAATGAAAAAAAGAGTGATTAGTTTAATAGATAATTTAGAAAATGAATTAATTAAATTAAGTGAGTTTATATATAATAATCCTGAACTTGGGTTTAAAGAATATAAGTCAAGTAAAGCCCATATGGATTTATTAAAAAAGTATAACTTTAAAGTTGAGAGTAAATTTATGGGGATAGAAACTGCATTTAAAGCTGAATTTGATAGTAAAAAGAAAGGACCAACCATAGCCTTTTTATCAGAGTATGATGCTTTACCTAAAATAGGCCATGGTTGTGGACATAACTTACTAGGAACGACATCCACTGGAGCAGGGATAGTTTTAAGTAAGATTTTAAATGATATTGGAGGAAAAGTTATAGTATTTGGAACCCCAGCTGAGGAAACCAGTGGTGGAAAGGTTCAAATGGCTTTAAAGGGAGCCTTTGATAATATAGATATAGCCTTAATTGCCCATCCTGGGGATAAATATTATAAAAGTGGCTCATCTTTAGCAATGGAGGCTATAAAATTTGAATTTAAAGGAAAATCAGCCCATGCAGCGGCATATCCAGAAAAGGGTATAAATGCTTTAGATGCAGCAATTAATACCTTTAATAATATAAACGCATTAAGGGAGCATATAAGATATGATTCTAGGATACATGGAATTATTAAAAAAGGTGGAGAAGCAGCTAATATAGTTCCTGATTTAGCAGTTGCTGAGTTTTATGTAAGGGCTATAACTAAAAGTTATCTAATAAGTTTAAGTAAAAGGGTTAAAAATTGTGCTAAAGGGGCCTCTTTAGCTGCAGGATGTGAACTTGAGATATCTAATTATGAAGCATCTTATGATAATCTTATTACTAATGAAACATTATCTAATATATTTACTAAAAACATTAAATCCATGGGAGTAAAAAAGGTATATGATTCTAGAGAGAGTTATGGGTCTTTAGATATGGGAAATGTAAGTCAAGTTTGTCCTTCTATACATCCATACTTTTCTATAACAGATAAAGAAGTAATAGCCCATACAAAGGAATTTTCTAAAGAAACTATAAAACCAAAAGCTTATAATGGAATGAAAAAAACAATAGGAGCTTTAGTATTAACTGCTATAGATGTTATAAAGGATAAAGATCTTTTAAAAGATATTAAAGAAGAATTTAATAAAAAGAAATAATAAAACCTAGGGATTTTCCCTAGGTTTAACATTTCCAATAAATACTTATTAAAAATATCTATTATATTTTTAATAATATAGGTATTTTTAATTTTTTAAATAATAAGTTTTATGCTAATCTATATATAGATATATTTATATACGTTAATACAAAGATGGATAAGGAGGATAAATATGAAAAACGAAGTTAGTATTGAAAAGATAAAAAATGATGCAGAAAATCTATTTAGAAAAGGTGATTTTTACTGTTCAGAGGCCATAGTAAGTTCTATTAAAAGTAATTTTGAAATAGATATGCCCGATGAAATGATAGCTATGGCATCAGGTTTTCCTATTGGAATAGGAAAATCAAAATGTGTATGTGGGGCTGTATCTGGAGGCGTTTTATGTATAGGATATTTCTTTGGAAGAACAAAGGGAGGAGATTCTAAGGTTCAAAACACTCTTAAATTAGCAAATGAACTTCAAAAGAGCTTTAGAGATAACCATGGATGTTTATGTTGTCATGTTCATACTAAAGGTCTTGATATGGCTTCAGGGGAACATAAAGAACAATGTATATCCTTTACAGGTGAAATAGCTAAAAAGGCAGCAGAAATTATAGTAAGAGAACTAGAGCTTACTAATATAGATTAATGGAGATGAGTAGATTGGAAAAAGTTATAAAAAAGTTACCCATCCCCATAGTAGGACTTATGTTAGCATTAGGAGCGTTGGGGAATTTAATAGGTAGTTATGGAAAAACATATAGAAATATTTTTGGATGTATTTCAGGGTTAATATTTATACTAGTAGTCATAAAATTATTTAAAGAAACTGAAGGTGTTAAAAAGGCCTTAAAAAATCCAGTTGTAATGACAGTTTTTCCTACTTTTTCAATGGGAGCAATGATTTTATCAACCTATATAAATAAATTTTTCCCATTAATAGCTTATAGTATATGGGTTTTAGCTATAATCTTTCATATAGGTCTTATTATTTATGTAACTAAAAAATATATATTTAATTTTAATATAAAAAAGATATTTCCAAGTTATTTTGTTGTTTATGTAGGTATTGTTGTTGGAAGTGTAACTGCACCTTTATATAAGGCATTTAATATAGGAGAGATTCTTTTCTGGTTTGGATTTTTATCATATTTAATATTATTACCTATAATAGTTTATAGAGTTATTAAAGTAAAAGAAATTCCTAAACCAGCACTACCAACTATTACAATATTTGCAGCTCCGGCAAGTCTTTGCCTTGCAGGGTATTTAAGTACTTTTAAGGATAAAAATTTAGCTATAGTTTATTTTTTAGCTTTTCTTTCTTTGACAATGTTATCTATAGTACTTATATATATGCCTAAAATGTTAAATTCTAAATTTTATCCTAGTTATTCAGCATTTACATTCCCCATAGTTATAAGTGCTATTGCAATAAAAAAGACAAACGGATTTTTAATAAGTATTAATAAGGAAATTTCCTTACTAAAAACTATTGTTAAATTTGAAGAATTATTAGCTATAGGTTTTGTATTATATGTACTTTTTAAATATATAAGTTTTTTCTTTGAAAGTAAAAGAATAGAGTGTAAATAAGTCTAGGGTTTCCCTAGACTTTACCATTTTATATTTGCATATTCCCTATTATGGATAAATACAGGTTGAAACTTATCTTTCTTTAGTTTTTCTGTAAACATATCACACTTACATAAAAAAAGATAATAAATGTTTAAAGAAGAACCAAAAAGTGTCTCAAAGTTACCCTGGCCCTTTGAGATAATTAGATCTGATTTTTCTAAAGCTTTTTTACATTCTTTATTTATTTTATTAAGGTCAGTTCCTGGAATGCTTGTACCATTACCAATAACTTTAGCATATTTATTAATTCCAACTTGGTATGCATCCTTTTTAGTAACATCATTAAATACAGGTTTACCTCTGGTTATAAAGGTTATGTCTAATGTGGGAGATTCATTTTTAATTTCCTTTATAAAAATACTATCAAATACTATTTCTCCAGCATTATCAGCAACATATGAAATATGATTAGCTTTTTTTAACTCATCTTTAAATTCTTTAAAAAGATCCATATCTATTTTAGCTTCTAAGGTTTTATTTATAACTTTTTTCACTGTTTTATCTTCAACTGTATCCATAGCTCCAAAATCAATAATATTTCCTGCTAAGGCGTATTTAAGACCCTTTAATAAATCTAATTCATTAGGTTTTATGTCTTTAAGCATATTTAATAATTTCTCGTTAAAATAGGTTTTCTCTTCTAAGTATAAATCTTCTATATTTATTTTAGATTTAAGTATATTAAGTATTTTAGAACTTAGACTAGGTGCTGTTTCAGTAGGGGAAGTTTCACTTATTTCTTTATAAACTTCTCTTAAAAAGTTAAATCTTTCACCATCATTTTTAAGATATTTCTTTGATAGTTTAAAGGCTTTATTTGCTATACAAGGAATACAATCTAAGTTTAGATTCAAAAAATCATCTCCTTTTGTTTTGAGCATATGACTATAAATATAATATCATTATTTCAAAATGTGTCAATCACCTTAAATTTTTATTTATAAAACTAGAAGGATTATATAAAGATTTGAAGAAACTTTAATATAATTGGAGGTGAAAAGCGTGTTAGTCAATTCAAATATAGCTTTGACTATCAAGTGTAAAGAATGTGGTGATATAAGCACTGAAACTATGTCTTTATTTAAACTAAAAAGAAAAGATAACCATATTTTCAGATGCCTTTGTGGTAAGTCAAAGCTTGAAATTAAATATGAAGATTATGATAGTTACTTAATTAAAATTGACTGTACAGCTTGTAAAGAGACCCACGTATTTAAATATAACCTAAACCAACTTCTTAAAGGAAATATAATAAATAGATGCCTAGATGGAATGGAGATTTTATTTATAAGTAATGATAAAGATATTTCTAAATTATTTAATGGGGATAAATATAAACTAGATAATATATTAGATGAATTAAATTTTTATGATTATTTTATAAATTTTAATGTAATGGGAGAGGTATTTGATAAAGTAAGAAACTTATTAAAGGAAGGAAGCATAGTTTGTGATTGTGGGAGACATAATATAGAAATGAAGTTATTTACTGATCGTTTAGAACTTCAATGTAAAAACTGTAGTTCTGTGAAAATGATTTATGCTGAAAATAAAAGGGATTTAAATATAATAAAGAAAAAAGAGTTTATATTACTACATAAACATTCCTTTGAATGTCTAGATGCTATTAAATTTAATCCTGAGTAATTTTCATTTTATAAATTGAGTATAGTATGATATATTATAGTTTGAAAAGTTAGTTAAATAAAAATTTGTAAAAATTTATATAAAATATAAGGAGGTATATTTAATGTTAGTAACAGGTAAACAAATTCTAGATCATGCCCATGAAAATGGATATGCAGTGGGAGCTTTTAATGTAAACACTATGGAACAAGTCCAAGCAATAATAAATGCTGCTGAGGAGACTAAATCTCCAGTAATAATGCAAGCAAGTCAAGGAGCATTAAAGTATGCAGGAGTTGAATACATAGCAGCAATGGCAAAGGTCGCAGCAGAAAATGCCAGTGTACCTGTAGCTCTACATTTAGACCATGGTACTGATTTTAAACAAATAATTAAGTGTGTAAGATATGGATTTACATCAGTAATGATAGATGCATCAAAACATGTATTAGATAAAAATATTGAAATTACTAAACAGATAGTAGATATTGCCCATGCAGCAGGTGTATCAGTTGAAGCTGAAATTGGAAAAATAGGTGGAACTGAAGATGATATAACAGTAGAAGAAAAGGATGCTACTTATACTGATCCTGAAGAAGCTAAAAAATTAGTTGATGAAACAGGTTTAGATTCTTTAGCTATAGCAGTAGGAACTGCCCATGGACCATATAAGGGAGAGCCTAAATTAGATTTTGAAAGAATAACTACTATTAAAGAGAAATTAAATATACCTTTAGTATTACATGGCTCATCAGGAGTACCAGAAAGTAGTATTAAAGAAGCTGTAAAAAGAGGAATAAATAAAATCAATATAGATACTGATATTAGAATGTCATTTAATGAAGCTGTAAGGGACTTTGTTAATAATGATAAAGATACTTACGATCCTAGAAAGATATTAGGACCTGCAAGGGAAGCTATGAAAAATATTATAATAGAGAAAATGACTATGTTTGGTTCTAAGGATAAAGCTTGGAAATAAAGGGGGAGTAAGATGAAATTTTTCATTGATACTGCTAATATTGAAGAAATAAAAGAGATAAATCAGTGGGGAGTTATAGAAGGTGTTACAACAAATCCTTCCCTTATTGCAAAGGAAGGTAGGGACTTTAAACAGGTTATTGAAGAAATAACTGATATAGTTGATGGTCCTATAAGTGCAGAGGTAATAAGTAGTGACTCTGAAGGAATGATAAAAGAAGCAGAGAAACTTGCTAAAATAAATGTTAATGTTGTAATAAAGATACCTATGACTAAAGAAGGTTTAAAAGCTGTGAAAGTTTTAAGTGACAAGGGTATAAAAACTAATGTTACTTTAGTATTTTCAGCAAATCAAGCCCTACTTGCAGCCAGATCAGGGGCAAGTTTTGTAAGTCCCTTTATAGGAAGAATGGATGATATAGGAAATAATGGTATAGATATAGTGGAAGATATATCAGAAATATTTGATATATATGGAATAGAGACAGAAATAATTGCAGCAAGTATAAGACACCCTATGCATGTATTAAAAGCTGCTAAAATGGGAGCAGATATTGCTACTGTACCTTATAAGGTGTTTGAAAAAATGCTAATCCATCCTATGACAGATAAGGGAATTGAAAAGTTTAATAAAGATTGGGAAGGATTAGAAAATAGTATATAGAGACATAAAGGTATTTTTACTAAAGTAGTAAAAATACCTTTAACTTTTATAAATGATATAGCCCAGTGGGACATAAAAGGTCTAAAAAACAAAGGAGGAATTTAAATGGCTATGGATAGAAATCTTGCTATGTCAATGGTAAGAATAACAGAAATTGCTTCCCTAGCATCAGCAAAATATATGGGAAGAGGAGACAAAATAGGAGCAGACCAAGCAGCAGTAGATGGTATGAGAAGTGCATTTGATTTAGCAAATGTAAGAGCTACAGTTGTTATTGGTGAAGGAGAAAAGGATAAAGCTCCAATGCTTTATATAGGAGAAGAAATAGGTGGAGGCAGCGAAGATGATTTAGAAGTTGATATTGCAGTTGATCCATTAGATGGAACGACTTTAGTTGCTAAGGGACTTCCTAATGCTATAGCTGTAATGGCTGTTGCACCGAGGGGTTGTTTACTCCATGCACCGGATACTTACATGAAAAAGATAGCAGTAGGACCTAAGGCGGCAGGAAAAGTAGATATTGAAGCATCAATTGAAGATAATATTAAAGCAGTAGCTAAAGCTTTAGATAAGGAGATATCAGATTTAACTGTTATTATTCAAGATAGACCTAGACACTATGATATGATAAAGGAAATAAGAAGAGTAGGTGCTAGGATAAAACTATTCGGTGAAGGTGATGTGGCAGCAGCCATAGCGACTGGATTTGAAGATACTGGAGTTGATATGTTACTAGGAATAGGAGGAGCTCCAGAAGGTGTAATAGCAGCAGCGGCCCTTAAATGTATGGGTGGTGACTTACAGGGTATATTAAATGTAAGATCAGATGAAGAAATGGAAAGATGTAAAGATCTTGGATTATCTAAAGAGGACATAGATAAAGTTTTAAGATTAGATGACCTTTGTAAGGGAGAAGAAGCTTTCTTTGCAGCTACAGGAATAAGTGATGGAGAACTTTTAAAGGGTGTAGTTTATTCAGGTAATAATTCAGCTAAAACCCATTCTATAGTAATGAGGGCTAAAACAGGAACTATAAGATATGTTGAAGCTAGTCATAAACTTGATAAGAATCAGATTTTAGTTGATTTAATGAAAAAACATAGGTAATTTGAAGGATGGTTGTATTAGTACAATCATCCTTATTTTTATAGATACTTATTTGCAAACAATGGTATTAATAATAATTAGAGTTTCCCCATTTTTTTGAGAGTAGATGAAAAGTTTGTTGTGGATAAGTAAAATAGGAGTAATACCTTTATTAACAGATTTGATTTTTTTGCATAAAAATAAGCAAAATAGCCCATTGTTTTG
>VEND01000119.1 GCA_009711765.1 Bacillota bacterium
ATTAAGGTTCTGTCAAAGGACCTAAAAAGTATACTACCTGGATTTTGACAGGTTCTTATAATACTTATATAATTTTAAATCTTCCCAAAGCTCCCTGGGGATTCTATGCCCTTTTTTACGCTTAAACTTAAATAAAATTTGACTTTAGAGTACCAATTTTGCTAATCTTAAAATAAATACAATTTTAAAAATTATTTTTTGGTGTTTATTTACCATTTATTGGATGTTTTCATTCTTTATTTAACGGAATCATTTAATAAAATTATTATTATACTTCATATTTAATATTACTTATCTACATTTAAAGGATACTTACCATAGTGAACTATCTCTCTATAATTTTTAGGATCTGTATCCCCTTCTGTATTAAAGAATAATATAATAGAATTTTCATCTAGTCCTAGTGATTTCTTTAACTCTTCTGATTCAGGTTTTGACATTAATAAATCTAAAAGTCCTACACCTACAGACCCAGACTCTCCTGATATTACTTTTTTATCTTTATCCATTGGACTTGCTAATATCCTCATTCCATTTGCAGATACATAATCTGGACAAGAAACATAACCACTTGCAAAATCACGTAATACTTCCCATGTAATAGTATTAGGTTCACCACATGCTAATCCTGCCATAATTGTATCTAATTCTCCTGCAACATTACGTGCTTTACCATCTCCTGCCATTGCTGATTTATAAATACACGCTGCTTCGTGAGGTTCTACAATAACTGTGACAGGGTGATCCCCTTTAAATTTATTTACATAGTATCCTAAAACACCTCCTGCCATTGCTCCAACTCCAGCTTGCAAGAAAACATGTGTCGGTTTTTGTACTCCATCTAGCTTCATCTGATCTATAGCTTCATTTGCCATAGTTGTATATCCTTGAGATATCCATTTAGGTATTTCTTCATATCCTTCCCAAGCAGTGTCCTGAACAAGACACCAATCGTTTTCCTCTGCCTTTTGATTTGCTAATCTTACTGCATCATCATAATTTAAGTCTGTTACATAAACTTCTGCACCAGCCTCACTAATAGCATCAACTCTTCTTTTAGCAGAACCTTTAGGCATATAAACATACGATTTACAACCTAATTGACTAGCTGCCCATGCTACACCTCTACCGTGATTACCATCTGTAGCAGTAATGAAAACCATATCCTTAATTTTTTTATTTACTTCTTCAGACTTAAAATACTCAAAGTTCACATCTTTAATATTAACACCTAATTTCTCACATAGTATCTTTGCTATAGCAAACGTACCTCCTAAACTTTTAAATGCATTAAGTCCAAATCTATAGGATTCATCTTTAACATAAATCCTAGAAACACCTAATCTTTTAGAAAGACCCTCAAGGCTTACTAAAGGAGTAGCTTGATATCCTTTAATAGAAGAATGAAATTTCCTTACACTTCCCACTGCCTCTTCACTAAACATTTCTGGAAAACCATCTGTTTTAACATCACTTATAACAGCTTTTACTCCTGTTTCATTATCAATTTTTTTCATCTGTTAACCTCCTTAAATTATTTTCACTAATATATAATTGCAATATATATTCCAACTTCATTGATTTTCTAAAAAAAAATATAAACTAAACTAAATATCTACTTAACTAACTTCAATTAACTAGATTAAAGTCATAGACTTTTATATCGCTTAAATTTTGTTATTTACTACTTTTAAGGGGTACTCTATTTATATCAATTTTTATATTGAATTATAAAAAATAATAATTTTTAGAAAATTTATTTTCTCATTAAGATACAAAATGAAAACTTTTTTTATAACCTCCAACATAATTATCTTACGATTTACAATCGTTTATTATCAATTTGATAATAAATGATTGTTTTTTTACATTAGATTGCTAGTTACTTGAAAGAATAATAAATTTAAGAAAGATTATCAAAATGATAATTTGATATCATTTTGATAATCTTTCTTATCTTTAACAATTTAGTTTATATTTTTTTAGTTTCCTATACAAGGTTGCAATCCCTATCCCTAATTTTTCAGCAATAATCTTTTTAGAATCTCCATCATACCCATATATATCAAGAGCCTTTTTTATTATTCTTTTTTCCATTCTTTCAATATTTAAATCTTCAATTTCTAAGTTTATAGAAGTATTTTTTATTTTTTTGGGTAATAATTCAGCTTTAATCATACCAGGAGATTGCATCATATTAACTACATATTCAATCACATTTTGAAGTTGCCTTACATTACCAGGCCAATCATATTTTTTTATATAATCCCAAAATTTATCTTCAATCTTTACAACCTTTTTATCAAATATCTTTAAATAATTATTAATAAAACTTTTTGCTAATAACTCAATATCTCCTTCTCTTTCTCTAAGTGCTGGTACATTTAAAGGGATTACATTTAATCTATAATAAAGATCTTCTCTAAATGTTTTTTCTTCTATCATTTGTTCTAAATTTTTATTAGTAGCTGCAATAACTCTTACATTTACTTTAATAGATTTATTTGAACCAATCCTTACTATCTCTCTCTGTTCTAGTACCCTCAATAATTTAACTTGAATATATAAAGGCATATCTCCGATTTCATCTAAAAATAACGTCCCATTATGAGCCAATTCAAATTTTCCAATTTTACCTTTAGGATCTGCACCTGTAAATGCTCCTTTTTCATAACCAAACAATTCACTTTCAATTAAATTCTCAGGAATAGCACCACAGTTAATTGCAACAAATCCAGCATTTTTTCTGTCACTTTCTTCATGTAATGCTCTAGCAAATAATTCTTTTCCTGTACCACTCTCACCTTTTATCAATACTGTTGATCCAGCTGATGCAATCATTTTAACTTTATTTTTTACACTCTTTATCTGCTGAGATTGTCCAAATATTCTTTGTAATCCAACATTTTCTTTTGATGTTGTTAAAGCTAAAGCATTTTCTTTTACTATATCAGCATCTTTAAATATAAAAAACTTATTAAAATCACCAATATTTATATCATAAACTTCACCTATTAAATTATGACTATCATTATTAATTTTTAAATTATATTCTGTTAGATTTAGAATATGGTTACCTGTAGGTTGTAAATTAATTATTTTCGTTTCTTTATCCTCATTTTCTAATTTTAGCATTTTCTTTGCAATATAATTAGATTTAGATATTACGTTATTTTTATCAAAAGCTACTACTCCTTGTTCGATCTTGTCGATAATTTTATTAAATAAACTCAAAATTATTAACTTTTTATTATTTTCAATTATCTCAAATGCTTTAGATGCAATCAATTCTGAAATTTGGTTAAGAAATTCAACAAAACTATTATAATTGTCTAATATATGTCTTCTCTGATTTTCAGTAAAACAAACAAATCCTATAACTCCGATTACCTCGTTATCTATCTTTATAGGAGTACTAATTTCAAAAGTTTCTTTACATGTATTCTTTTTAGGACATTTTTTGCATATCTTGTGTTTACCTGGTTTATCTATAACTTGTATTTCTCCCGTTTTTATAGCTCTATTATATACATAGCCTTCATTAGACATGTTCAAATTAACTTTACCTTCAAACATGCCAGTTCCAGATATCCGTTCTAATTTATTATCTACGATCTCAACATCTACTCTTAATATCTTCGATAAAACAGCTGCATACTTAGTAACAATATCTTGCATTTCTTTAAGTACTCCATCCATTATAAAGGTCATCCTCCTAATTTAAGTGAATTTAAATTGAATCTATTTATACCATATATATTACTAATTATAATATACGAGGAATAGCTATAAGTCAATAATCACTATTAGCTTAAACATTTTTAAAATATATAAAACTCTGGAGATTATTCTCCAGAGTTTTCTTCATATCTTAATACCCTTTTTATTAAATTTTCCCTCAAATTTTCTACCTTAGCAAAATCCATATTAGGTACATAGTATTGTTCCATAAGATCATGTTTCTTCTTTGCCATACTTATATTCTGTATTCCCCTATCTATTAGTTCTACAAAAATTCTTTTATCAAAGTCTATTTGATCTTTATATTTAGATATCTTATTTTGATCTAATAACCCATTTAAATTTAATGTCTTGTAATTATTTCTTCTAAAAATCTCACTTGATGTTAACCCTATCTTTAACTTAGGTATATATATAGTTTCTATTCTTTCTGGAATTAATGGTGTGTGATACACTTCTACATCAAATCCACTTGCTATAGCTTCATTAAATACCTTAGTAAATAAAGTTGTTTTTCCTGTTCCTGCGTCACCGTTTATATAGTAAACATTTTTAGCATCCTCAAGTACTGAATCAGTATATTCAACCCAGCCATTAGGTGTATATGCACTACCGAATAAATGCCTTATTTTTCCCGCATTTTTACTTACAGGAATATCTTTAAATATTTCATTTATTAGTTTATATGTCTCTACATTTACCTTACCAAAATCCATAGCCTCTGTGTTTCTTTCTATTATAGACTCCAATATTGGTCTAGCTGCTCCTAGATATTTATAAGCCCTTTTAAATAATTTGCCTACCTCGGTATTTATTTCTAATATTTCTTTTTTATTAGCTTCCATTTTATCTAAATCCCAGTAATCTCCAAGATGTATTATTTCATCAACTGCTCCAGGATTTTTAGGGTCCACTACATGTCAAGGTGTTTCGTAAAGACAAATTTAACTCTCTTCATCAATTGTTATAGCTGATTCATTTGTAATACAGTCCTTCTGTACATCAATATATCTTTTTCTTAAAACTAACCGAGTTGTTTGATTTTTTATTTCATTAATTAATTCTTCATATTTTTCTTCTTTGTCTTCAATATTTATAATAAATTCTTCTAATCTGCTAAAATTTAAATCTACATTACCGACTTCTATGATGTCTGACGTGCTTGTAAGTTCAAACTTTGTAAAATTTCTAATTACATATTCGTCAAATAGCATTCTTAAAATATCACTAGTATGACATATTACATGTAGATGTTCTATCCAATTAATTTTTGAAAGTTCTTCAGTCATCATCATATTAATTTCAAACTTATCGTTAAATTCTATTGTTAGTTTTTTTAGGTTTGGAATATTAACAAGTTGATTCAAATATAGAGAATTCTCGTTATAATAATTCTTTAAAGAGATATGAATTTCATTAAGATATTTTAAATTTTCTAACTCTGAAAAACTCGCATAAAAATCAGAATGCACTTCTAATTTTAGAAATCTTAAGTTCTGCAAGTGAAGTATTTTTTTAAAATTAAACAAATTGCCTTCAATTATTAGCTGTTCTATAGAATCAAATTCACATAGCAATTTAGCAATTTCATCGTCACATCCAAGCAACATTACTTTTTTAAATTTTTTATAAATATTATTTATTATCTCTATTCTTTTTCTATCTGAAAACCTTTTTAAAATATTTGCATTTATTATTACTTCTTCGTTTTTGTTAATTTGTTGGTAATAATAAATCATAGTATCATATAATTTTGATTCATCTATGTCTTTTGTTGAAAATGTATCTAACGCGTGTTCAATTAACTTGTATCTTTCTTTACTTATACCTGGATAAACATAACTAGTTAATTTATTAATAGCTAACCTACTGTTTATTGAACTTAAAGTTTTTATACAGTTATTAATTTCAACATTGCTAAAGTCATCATTATATTCTAAGAAAGGAATTGCTAATTCACCTGCTGAAATTAAAGCTTGACAATCTTTTTCATTAGTTGGTGGTATAAACAAATCAATTTGTTTTAATACCTGTGATTTGACTTCTTTTGAAATTTCATTGGCTGTTTGTAAGCATGCCATAGCAAGTAGACTATACTTAATTTGTTTTTGACCTTCTTTTAATAGATATTTTATTATATCATTTACTGTATATTTATTAGCAAAATTCAATGATAAAATTAACGTTTCACGCCATAAGTCATTATTAGATTTATCTTTTAGTAGTCCCCAATCACCTTCCTTACTTGCTGCACTTGCTGCCATATACTCTTGAAATGACTTGTGCACAAAATCAATATAACCTGGATTCCCTTCACGTAAAATACCACTTCTCTCAATAAACATCTTTAATACTTCTTTTCCTTCAACTGATAAATTAGTTATATTTAAACTCTGTAATTTATGATTAATCCTATCAATAGCTGTATCTTTTTTAACACTAGTTAGATTGTTTCTTAACATCCAATATGCTAGATAATCTAATAATATTCTTTTATGTTTATAACTTAAGACTTTATTTAACTCATTTAAAACTTCTCTTTCTGCATCTCTACGTTCTATCAACATTGAACAGCAATCTTCATATAAAGAACATTTATCTGAAGGGAGTTGTAAATTTCGCTCATAATGAAGTGCACACAGCATCGCACACAATAATGGATTTGATGTTAGTTTTAATATTGAAGTATTTTCTGTAACTTTTTCGATTAATTTATTACTTATTTCATCTTTTCTATTATCATGCTTTATAACAGCATTATGCCAATGCTTTATAAATAACTTTATACTATCATATGATAAAGGAGCTAATTTAAAATAATCAAATTCCATATATTTAGCGAATTCTTTCCACTCTTCTGCACCAGGTCTAGAAGTAAATACAACTTTCATATTATAAGTCTCTATGAGACTTTCAAGCCATTCATAAACATTTTTTCTCCTTCTCTCGGGCACTTCATCTAAACCATCTATCAACAACAGAGCTCTTCCACTATTAAGTATATGTGATATCCATTTCTCTGGCATACTACATGCTATTTCTTGAGTAATTACATCTACAAATTGTTTTGGTGAAGGTAATTCCTCAGTAAATCTTCTTAATTCAATTATAAAAGGAATAATATCCTTCCAACCTGGAATATCATGATGCAATCTGTCGTCTGCTGAATTTACAGCTAACCATTTAATTAATGTAGTTTTTCCAGTTCCTGCTTCTCCAATTATTGCTATTCTATTTTTTCCCTTAAAAGCATCATATACTGATACCCTTCTTCTTGAATAATCATCATATAATCCATATTCATTATCATTGGTTTCTACATCTAAAGAAACATATGCTACAGACAATTGATACCGTCTAGATTGTCTAGATAAATCAGCACCAAATAACTCTAATCGATCATACTTTCTAATAATAGCAGTTCTATAATCGTCCTCAAATTCTTTGAACTCTAATTTTTTATTTTTACTATTATCAATATTTCTTATAACTTCTAAATTATCAATTATTTCATATATTAATTCTTTCATTTCATCAAATCTATTAAACATTTCTTGTATATTAGCTTCATCATACTTGGGTAATTCATTTCCAATATCAATTATGTATTGCGATGATAAATTTATTATCCTCTTATATAAGCTTAATTCATCTACTGAAAATCCTTGACTTATTTTATCTTCATTATTTGATAGAATATAATTATTTAAACGTTTTACACTATGTGATAGTTCTGCTAGTAACTTAGAGTCAATTCTTGCATTATTTATACTTCTTGATGCTTCTTTAGCTATAGCCTCAATTGAAATTTCATCATTGATATAATGTTTTAATGCATTGTACAAACTTTCTGTAGCTCTATCTGCTATAGATTCAAAATCTCTTGAAATTTTTTTTGATTTAAGGTAATCGTTTGTTTTATTTTTTACAATATCTACAAAGCTATTTCCCGTTTCATACACTAATGGTTTATCATTTAACCAAATTCCTAATAATGATTTTCCTATTGCAGTTCCAATTGTTAGTGTGAAAAGTTCAATCATTTTAATCCCCTTTTTCAAATTAATTTTAAGTAAATATAATAAGGCTTCTCCATAGGTGAAGAACTTATTATTTACTTAACTTAATATTCTTATTAGTATCCTATAATTTTTTGATTCTTAAAATATAATTGGAATAACTTAAAAATTTCTCTTAGTTATAAAGTCAAATATTTCTTTACTAAATACTCTTGAAACATTTTGTATGTTCTTTGAATAACTATTTTTTCATCAATATAAATATTTGTTATTTAATAAAAGGAAGTATTAACTTTTCTTTTTTGAGAATAAATCATCATATTTACTATCAAAAATATCAGTAATAAGTAAACTAAGACTATCTCTAATTGAAAGATTTTTATTTGATAATCCTACTTCTTCTCTCATAATATGCATTAATTCTCCCATCTTCACAAGTATCATTTGATTATTAGAGTATTCTTTGCTTCTTCCTATTTTATTTAGTTCAACGGTCTTATGTATAACTTCCTCGGACCCATAAACTATTAACCCTAGTTGTATATCTATCCACTCTTCTCTAGATATTGGTAATTCCCCCTGCTTTATTTTATCTACATTAGCTAATGTTTTTTGATAAAATGCTAAGTATTTCTCATATTTTTCTTTGCGTTGAGCATGCACTTTAAACTCAATCTCCTTCTCTTTTGTTTTTGAAAAAACAAATAAAGAAACCATTGCTCCTATTACAATTGAAACAGTAGGTACGATTTGCTTTAATAAATCTAACTTTTGTTCTATTGTTAAAGAATGCCACAATGTGATCATATAAACTATCTCCTTTGTATGTCTGATTTTTTAATTAGAACTGAGTCAACATTCAGTTTGATTATCAATTACAATAATCAATAATATTTCTTCTTGTTTATATAATATTCTACATAATTTTGCCAATTACCTTTAACGAATTTTGGCTACTTATGTCGAATTTGGTTTTATAATTTTTACAATACCCACTATCAGATCATAAAAAAAAGGACTTCACAGTCCTCAAAAATTCCAATGTATTTTAATTTTTTGTTCTCCTACATTACTATTACTCTCTGCTACTTCTATATAATCAATTAATTCATTAACCATAACTTTACTAAGCTCATTAAATCCTTTATATTTTTTAACGAGTTCCACCCATCTATTAATATTCTCTAATTTTTCACTTGTATCTCTTATTTCAGTTTTAAGTTTCTCTTGCCTAATTAATAATTCTTCTTTTTCTTTTGAAAAGCTATAATTAAGTTCATTAAATTGATCCTCAGTTATATTACCTTTTACTTTATCTACATAAAGACTTTTTATTATCAAAGAAATCTCTTTCATTTTCTTATTTATTTCATCTAGTTCTTTTTCTTTTAACGTCATGGATTTAGTAAATTCATCTTCTTCCTTAAATTTATTAATTATATTACTATCTGTTAAATATTCAATTTTTTCTTTAATTTTTTTCTTTACTAATTCTGTTAAGTAATCTAATCTTATACTATGACTAGTACATAACTTTTTTTGAGGATCTCTAGCATATAATTTACACCGTAAGTATTCATATTTATTGCCAACTGTAACTTTCAAAAGAGTGCTGTTACAATCAATACATTTAACCTTATATGCAAAGATATGAGGTTTCCCTTTTACAGAACTTCTGGCTCTATTATTAAGTTTTTCCTGTATCATTCTAAATGATCTTTCATCAAGAATAGGTTCATGGGTATTTTCAACTATTATCCATTTATCCTTAGTTTGCTGTCTAACTTTTTTAGATTTGTAATTAACCTTTTTTCTTTTTCCTTGAACTAAATTACCAATATAAACTTCATTTCTTAGCATTCTTCTTATAGTTATTCTATTCCATAAACCATATCCGTCAGTTTTAGAAGAATTCTGAAATTCTAGTCCTTTATCTTGTTTATATCTAGTAGGATTAGGTATTTGTCTCTTATTAAGTTTATTAGCAATTTTTTGAGTGCCATCCCCTTCTAAATACCAATCAAAAATTAATCTTACTACTTCTGCTGCCTCTTTATCTATTACGAGTCTATTATTATCCTTTCCATCTTTTTTATAGCCATAAGGAGCAAAAGATCCAATGAATTTCCCTTTTTCTCTTTTAACTTTAAATGTTGCTTTTATAGCTTCACTAATATCTTCACAATACCACTCATTTACTAATCCATTTATTTGTCTTGATTTCTTATTTCCTTTGTTTTGAGTATCTACATTATCCGTTACACTAATAAATCTAATATTCCATTCTTGAAACTTATTATGAAGATATCTTTCTATTAACTCCATATCCCTTGAAAATCTTGATTGATGTTTACATAAGATAATATCAAATTTTCCTGCCTTTGCATCATTTATCATGTGTTTAAATTCAGGTCTATCTTTATCTAATCCTGAATAATCATCATCACTATAAATTTTGTATATAGACCAACCATTCTCTATAGCATATTTAGTTAAGAGCATCTTTTGATTTTGAATACTCTTACTCTCATCAAAGTCACTTACCTTATTTCTATCCTCATCACTTAATCTACAATATATCGCTACCTTTTTCATAGTAGTTATACCTCCTTAGAATTATTGGAGTATAACCACCTACTTTACCTATTTTCATTATACCAAAAGCAGGTAGTATAATAGGTTGTCAATTATTTCTAAACTCACTTTTTTTAATAATTTGATAAAATAGCTCTTCTAGTCTTTTTATCCTTTCCTCCTCATCATTTGTTTTAAACACTTCTTCTGCTACTAATTTAATTTGTTTAGACACCTTACATCACCTCAATAAATTTTATGAGGAATACAATTTGTCCTATGTCCATATATATCTGAAATAATTATTTTATTAAATATAATTTTGTGAGTTTTTATTACTAATTAGAATTGTCTTTCTATGTATATAATTAATCTTAATGTCAATAATCCTAAAAAAGGGGGGTTGTCTATGCCAGAATTACATAAAGAGTTAGGCAAAAGAGTTAAAGCAAATCGAAAAAATAAAAATTTATCTACACCTGATTTGGCTAAACAGTTAAATATATCTACTGGTTTACTTAATAATATAGAAAATGGGAGATATGATGTATTCAAACTTAATTTAATTACAAAACTTACAAAAGTTCTTAATTTACCTTTAAGTGAATTACTAGATATAAGTACAATAGATGTTGAAAAATTAGATAGCTGCTCAGAAATTTTAATAAGTAAAACTATTGATAACCCAAAAAATAAAGATATTATTAATTTTCACTTAAATAAACTTATTAAAAACTACTTAGAAACTTTATTAGTTTACGATTTAGATCATGGGACAATTGAGATGATTACAGATAATTTAATACATGAACTTAAGCTTATCCGTAATCTTAAAAATAAATAAATTACATACATACAATTCAATTATTAAAGAGAAAGAATATTACCATATTCTTTCTCTTTTTTTATTTAATTTTATGAAACGTTTTCAAATATTTGAATAATTTTTATAATTCTACACACTCTATTAATAAGGAGTGATAGTAAATGAGTAATAAACTTTATCTAAGTAATTCTAGTATAAAAACATTTCTAAAATGCAAACAGAAATTCAAATTTAAACACATCGATAAAATCGATACCGGTAAAAAAACTGAAAGTAAATATATGAGCTTTGGCAATAGTATGCATGCAGCACTTGCTGATTACAACAATATAACTAACCCCCAATATAAAACTCTAAAAAATCTTCATAACTTATTAAGAAAGAATTGGATAAGAGAAGGCTATGAAACTATCGAAGAGGAAAAATCCTATGGAGAAATGGGACTTAACATGCTTACACAATATTATAATGACAGAAAAGATAAAGAGATTGAAAATTATATTATTGAAGATATGGTATTTAAAAATATGAAAGATTATGTGCTATGTGGTAAATTAGATAAAGTTTATCTACGGGAAGATAAAAAAGTAGAGGTTTTAGATTATAAAACAGGTAAAACTTCTGGACTTATTGATAAGATACAACTTCCCATTTATTTGATTTTAACAAAAGAAAAACTTAATTACTACCCAGATATTATAAGCATTTACTATTTAAAATCCAATAAAAAACTTAATAAAGCCTTAAATAAAGATACTATAAAAAAAGCTACGGAATCAATTCTTAAACTTTGTGAAGTAATAAAAAATGAGAAAAACTATGACGCCTCACCTAATGCATATTGCAAAAAGTACTGCGAATATTTTGATATCTGCGAAGCTGCAAAAAATAAAAATCAAAATATAATTAATGAATTGGACCAATTAGAAAAAGAGGATAAATTAAAAACTGTTTTTTAGATAGAAAGGAGAAAAAATGTACAAATCAAATCGCAAATTAAAAAGAACTCTATTAGGTTTAAGTAATTTGTTTACTTTTGATGAAGCTCGTTTTATTATCGATATTTTAGAAGAGGCTATACCAAGGATAGATATGACAATAAAAGAATTTCTTTTAGAGCAAATTGATATAAACACCCATTCTCATAAAGCTGATAAAAAATGGTGTATAGACAAAGAAAATATACTAGATAAAATTAATAAAGCTAACGAAGATCAATGCGAAGAAATTACTGAAATGGCGTATGAGTTTTGGAGAAATTGCAGATCAGTTACAGATACAAAATCTATGATTAAAAATATATTTCTTATTAAATAATAAATTCAAATAAAGTTGAACTTAATATTTAAATATAAAAAGTGGGATTTTAATATCCTATTTAAAATACCAAAATTACAAAATAACATTTACTATCTTAATGTAATTATTAATAAAATATAAAAGATTTTGTCATTTAATTGTAGAATTAATAAATTTTAAAAACTCTTTGTCACTATTTATATTTTTGATATAACACTCTCAAAAATATATTTTTTATACCTTTATACCATCAAACAATAATTTTTAATAATTATTTATAAGCAATTGAATATATATCTTAGGAGGGATACTTTGAAAAAAGAACAAAAGATAAATAATATTTCTGTTAGATATAAGAATAGTATAGAATCAAAAGAAAGATTTATTGGTCTTTTAATTGACTACTTCTTAGAAAAAGAAATTTATAGAAAGGCTGATAACAATGAAATATCCAGAAAGAAAAATCAATCAGATTAAAGAAGAAATAGAATCAAAAGAAGTATATAACCCTTATAAGTATGCTGCAATCTATGCTAGACGTTCTATATTATCTGAGAATCTTTCAATAGAAACTCAAATTAGAGAATGTAAGGAATACTTAAAAGGCAAAGATTTAATTCTTTACGATATCTATGAAGATAAAATCTCAGGAAAAAGACCTTTTACAGAAAGAGATGGATTTCCTAAATTATTAAATCACATATATTCAGGAATGTTTAAAACAGTAATTTTAACCAGAATGGATCGATTATCTAGAGATATAGATGATTTCATTAAAATAAAAAATATCTTTAAAAAGAACAATGTGAAGGTTATCTATATTAAAGAACCAGAAATTTCTTCAGGTAAAAGAAATTATATGACTTCATTTATAGAAAATATGTTAATGACTATTAGTACCTTTGAACCTGATAATATTAATGAAAGAATAAAAGTAGGAAAAAGTAATGCAAGAAAAAATGGACGATACCCTTTACGAAAATCAGGCGCCTTTGGTTTCTATAGGAGTAAAGAGGAGCCAAATAAGTATTCCATTAAACAAAATGAAGCAGATGTAGTGAAAGCTGTTTTTAATATTTATGTTAACAAAGTAGGTACAAAAGATGATAATGGAAGCACCTATAAAATAATAGATTTAATAGATGAGATAAATAATAGTTTTTTACTAGAAACAAAATTTACTAGAAGTAATTTTAACATAATTATAGAAAAACCTATCTATGCTCAGAATATGATGATAGATCCAAAATATACAATAGAAGAAATGATTATATGGGATGATAAGAAACAAGAGTATTTTATCAAAACCGATAATTTGATTAAATGTGTAAATATAGACGGTCCAATTATAACCCTTGAATTATGGAAAAAAGCTATTTTAAAAAGATTTGTACCAAAATTAAATAAGCCTAAATCTCCTGATAACTATATGTTTAAAAATATTTTAGTATGTGGAAAGTGCAGAAAAAAACTAAAGCTAATAGAAAATAACTATTTATGTAATAAAGGGTGTTTTAATTTTAATAAAGATGATTTAATAAAAGCTATCCTTTCAAAGATTATTAAAGACTTTGAAAACTATTTATTTGAAAATCATCTTAATAAAGAAATATCTAAACTTTCAAAGACAGTTGAATCTAATAAAAATAATCTTAATAAAAAGACTTTAGAATTAAGAAAAATACTATATAAGTTTATAAGTGACCCTAGCAACAAAAAAATTAAAGATTATTATAATGAAAAGAAAATCGAAATTATTAAGCTTAAAAAAGAGATTGAAACTACTACTTCGATTCATGGTCAATTAAAAAGAATTTCTGAAGACATCCCCTTTATTAAAGAACGACTTATTAAAATATTAGAGGATGATCAGACATTTGTTAATAACAATGTACTTGTATTTCAAGATATGTTATCAAGCTTTATAGGAAAGGTGGTGTTAACTAACCCTATAAATGAAAACAGTAAATCAAACGAAATTGAAGTCCACTACATCACTAAACAATAATCTAGCCGTTGTTTATCTAAGAGTATCGACACACAAACAACAAGAGGAAGGAAACTCAATATCTAACCAAAAAAAATACGCAAAAGAATATGCAGAAAACAAAGGATTCATTATAAAAAAGTATTTTACAGAATCTGAATCAGCGTCTAAAATACAACATAATAATTATTTAAGCTTTGAAAATAATTTAAGTAAAATCTTTAAAAACAGACCTGAACTACTAAAAATTCTTGATTTAGCAAAACGGAGAAAATTCAAGCATCTCATTGTATATCGTAGAGATAGACTAATACGTAACTTTGAAATGTTTGTTAAGCTCACATACTTTTTTAGTAAATATGATATAACCATACATTATACAAAAGCTGGTGAAAATCTAGATTCTAAAAATAATCACATTGAAAGGTTTCTAGAATTAGTGATTGGAAACATAGCTGAACTAGAATCAAATTTAATTTCTGAGCGAGTAAAGGAAGGTTTACAACAAAAAGTCCTCAATGGCTATTGGGCTGGAGGTAAACCTCCCTATGGTTATACTTTAGAAACTGATTTCAATGACAAGAAAACAATAAAACCTTTACCGATTGATAAAGAACATATAAAAAGAATTTTCAAACTTTACAATAACCGAGGACTAAGTTTTGAAAAAATTGCTCAGGAAATGAACTCACATTATAATACTAATATCTGGTATAAGAGTAAAGTAGAATCAATCATTAAAAATGAAATATATACTGGAAAAATAGTATGGAATAGACGCAGTCGTAAAAAGCATTCATCTAATAAACAAATAACATCTAAAAAGATTAAAAATGCTGGTATTATTACCGAAAACCAATGGGATCAATCTAGCAAATTAAGGTATAAAAAATCTAAATCTAAGGATCCAAAATACTTTTCTACCCCTTTCCTATTAAGGGATCTAGCAATTTGCAATGAATGTAATATTCCACTTAAAGCTAAAAACTATGGTAAAAATAAAAGTAAAGTATATAGATGTCCTACTAAAAGAAATCATAAATCCCATCTTATAATAAAAAAAGATCTCCTGGAAAATAACTTTATAAAGGAGTTCTCACAATTCTTGAAAACAAGTTCTACAGAAAGCTTTTGGAACGAATACACTAAAAGAGTTGAAAAAGAAAAAGATTATAATAAACAGTTAAAAACTGAAATTAGCGAAAAAATTAAAGAAAATAATGAACACTTAGTGAAAATAGATAACTTAATTTATACTCTTGAGGATGAAGATATGTTAATCCCTCTTCATAAAGAAAAACTTAGATTATCAAAAAAGATTAAAAATTTAAAAGAATACATTAAACAAATTAATGATTATGAAAAAAAACATTTTAAAACTAAAGAACAGTTAAATATAGCGCTCGAAAGATTCTTTGAAGTAGATTTTAATAAACTTACAAATTCAGAAAAACGAGTCATTATAGACACCATTATTCATCAAGTTAAAGTTTCTATTAATGATAAAGTTAACACTGATTTTAATTTAGAAATTATATTTAAAACTAAAATTTAAACCACCTAGTATCCCCTATAAAATTATTTCAGGGGATATTAGGTGGTTTCTTAAGCTTTTTTAAAATTATACTTATTACTTGCAATATTAGTCTTACTTTAAACTTACTTTTATTTAGTACTTATCAATAATTTATTTACAAACTTAAAAAAGGCACAATTCTTATTACCATGTCTGATTTTATACGAACTTAATTATGAAGGTAGCTTTTACATATCCTAAAATTCTTTATTATACTAAGAGTATTTACAATTCACGTAAAAGAGCATATCATCTGAAAACAGCATATCAAGAAAACTAAATATCATTATAAAATATAAATTATTAAAACTGATAATTTTATATACACTTACAAATTTTCCTTTTAGTTTCCTTAGAAACTATAGATTAATCACCATAGTTAATTTTAATAAAGCAAGGAATCCCTTCTTTACCAGCAGCATTTACTCCTCTAAAAGCAGAGGGATTTATTCCATCGTGTAAGTTCCAGTCATATTTGTTCGACCCAATTTTAATCCACCCATTACTATCAATGTTGATCTCATAATGACTAAACCATTTCATGTTGTTTTGAAAAGTTAATTTATAGTTCGGCTCTGATGCAACATGACCCATACCAAAACCACCATAATCTGCGTCTTTACTTCTAACTCCTATTCTACGTGAAACATATCCTAAGGATAATAAAATATCAGCTGTTACCTTTCCATATTCAACAGATCTATATCTTTCACCCTTTTTAACATTTTTCAATATTTCATATGAGGACATATTCTTAGGAGCTTGATTCATGCCATCATGTTTCCATTACGAACTAACCCATTCCATAGTTTTAAATATTATTTCTGGATCTTTATAATCTAACAGATTAATTTTGTTAAGGACATAATCTCTTAATAGCTTAATTTCTTCTGTATCTTGATTATTATCTGTTGGTATTGTCTTATACCTATTATCAAGTATATAATTTGATGATTCTAATACAGTTTTTTTTAATATCTTCATCATTACTTCCCCACCTCTTTTATTTTACTTATAAAACATATTCAGTGCTATTTCAGTTTATTTCTTTCATGTTCCTTCAGTGCGTTTTTAACTGCTAGTTTAATAACAAAATATAAAAGCGAAAGTCCTATTATTAAAGGTAGGACGCTGAGTAACAAAATTAAGAATATTTTTTGCATAAATATCACCCCTTTTTTATAATACAAGTAATTATTGCTAAAATATATTATTAATAATAATTTATCTATCAACAATATATTTTCTTCCTATATTCTCTTTACACTATTAACTATATCTACTGCTAAACAGAATATAAAAATTTAATAAAACTAATTTACTAAATATCAATTTCTCTTATTCATTAATTAACTTCTAGAATATTTTACCAATACCTTTATTGAATTTTAACTTGCTTAAATTATTTCAAATTCTAACAGTAATCTAATCATATTTGTTTATAGCAAATTCTTATAATCTATCTCTCAAATCTATAACTACTCTCTAGAACCCATTTATTAAGAAGTTTTCACTTTAATAATTATCATAAATAATCATTCTATGTCATTTAATGTTTTATGTTGAATGTTCTTGGTAAGTAGGTAATTTGACTAACACAGTATACTGTAACAGTCGTATTGCCTACTAAAATTATACATATTATATTTAGGAAATAAAAACTATAAATATTAATAAAATGTGAAACTACATTTTAAATTTTATATCAAAATCCTAAAATAATCTTGCTGAGTGTAATATTTATCTAAATACTCTAATAACTATTAATATACTAAGCTTTGCAGGGAGATGATGGTCACTATGGTAAATGTTAAAAATCTATCTGAAGACGAAATAAACCTATTAAAAAAACTAGTTAAACAAAATTATAATCCAAATAAAATAACAAATATCATTAATGAAAATTTTAATACTAGCTATGTTAGAAAAACTATAATTGAAAAAATAAAGAAACATTGTGTTAAAATATGGGACTCAAAAAATAAAATATATGCTTTTTATGATAAAAATAAAGTCTTAAATAGTAACAATAAAGAACTCAAAAATAACTCAGATTCTCCAGAATTAAATAAAAAAAATACCGTAAATAAAAACGAGATTGAAAGTATATCTAGTAGTATAGATAATGAAAAGAATGAAACATCAACCAAAGATCATAATAGAGAAGAACTATCAAAAAACACTGATAGTAAAAATAAATCTCCAGAACAAATTAACTCTTCAGTGAGAAATCTAAACAATAAGGAAATTCTTAGTTACATAGAAAATTTAGATAAGAGTATTAAGGAAATTAATACTTCTATTAAAAAACTAACTAATAAGATAGAAAATATAAATTTTGAAATTAAAGAAGAGATCAATGAGAAAGATAGATTAATATTGGAAAGAGAACTTATTATTGATGAGTTCATATCTATTTATGGTAAAGATTCAAAAAAGCAATCTATCAATGTGAATTCTGAAATTATGAAAAGAATATTGGATAAATTTAAAAATAATAAAGAGATAAATACTAAAAATAAATCAGCCGCTATTAATACTGCTTTATTAATAGCATTATATAAAAGTAATTATAATAACGATTAATACATTCTTCTTTCAAATATCTTATTATTTACAAACAAACTTATTTCTTAATTTGATAATTATATAACCTTATATTAGTTATCTCTGCCTTTATTTATGCTCATAACTTCAATACAGTTAATCTGCTATTAGACGACATTGTCTGTATTTTTACTTTCTTATATTGGATTTAATAAAGAACCCGCTACTGCTTTAGATCACAGAGGATTAGTAATTACACTACCTGCAATAGTTAATAAACCTTTTTAACCAATTTAATATAATTTGCCTGCTAATGATTGTAAATACGATTTCGCAGGAGTATTTTTACTCAATTCTTCTTGAATTTTACTTTTTACTTCTTTAAGTCTTTTAATATCTTCTTGATTAGAAACTACTTCTTCTTTTAATGCTCTTTCTATAATTTCTTTTGATATATCGCTTATTTCTATTGTTTATGTTATAGATTGTCCAATAGCAACATTTCCTTGTTCTGCATTTATTTAACTATAGTTTACAATACTTAGTACCGATTCGGTTACTTTTTCTTTTCCTTCAACTTCATCTTCTATTAAGTCCTTTCATTTATCAGTTATTAACTGTAAACAAGTAATAAAAACTTGCTGATTCCAGTTACTAATGTTATGGTTAAGATATATGTCCAAATACACGCAAAGCATATTTATCTATGGTAAAATTATCTGCACTAGATAACTTCATAATTTGTAGGACATATGCTATTTGTAGGTTTTCATCTTCTGGCAATGTTAAGTTAAACCAACCATTTCCACCTCTTTTATTTTCTATCTTTTCAAAATTAATTTATATTTGAAAATATGGACCAACAAGAATTAATCACTTTGTTACTTTTAATTAAATTCACAAATTCATTTACTCTAATTATATATATACAAGAACCTGCATTAATTAAGTTATCTGCAATCCTTTCAAAAGCTCTAATAGGTCTTTTTCTTTCCTTATTTGTAAAACTCATTAAAATCTTCTCCAATTTATTTTTGCTAAATATCACTAGACATGTGTTAACACTCTATGGTTGCGATTATACGTATCTCGATTAACAACCTTTTTGAATTGATTCTTATCGTTTGATCCTCGCAAAAATCTATTGCTTGATTAAAACTTTCACTAATAATAACTTAACTCCAACCCATACCATTGTGAAATAACCCCCATCTCTAACTTATAATTTGTTGAATACTTTAAAATATAAAAAATACTAATCAATAAAATAACAAAACCATTATTCAATTAAGTTTTATAGTCTAGATGTACTCTCTAAGGACCACTTTTTATAATTATTTTAAATCTGTTTAATAAAGCTGTCTAACTCATTAATATCAATAAACTTCACTACTGTCTCTATAGGAGGATACTTTGTCCAAAATAAAGGATTAATAGTTAAAAATACTGATATTAATTTAATTTCATCTGGATTAACAAATTTAATATTCAAATTTTCTATTAATTGATCCAAATTATCTTCTAGATATCTATGTCTTTTCTCTACTTTGCTCACATAACTTTTTCCATTTCTATTTTTTCCATAAAATATTTTTTCCATATCTCGTTTTGAATCCTTCATACAATATGAATTTTTTATATATTTACATTCAATATTAAAAACTAAATTTCTGTTAATATCAAATGCTAATATATCATAATCGCCTAAATCACGTGGATGGTTACCTTTCCTGTCCAACTTGAATAATTCTTTTTCTTTATAAGATTTTTTAATATTTTCTTTTACTATTTCATAAGCTACATCTACTAAGTAATCCTGAATTTCCTTTAAATTCTTATTCATTAGTTTTTTAAATTTTTTATTTTGTATGTTGTAAGGTAGATTATAATGAGATATTGCTCTAGCCCATATATCAATTGTTTTTATAGTAGAACAAACTCCCCATAAAATGTCATCACCTTTACTTATTAATGGTCTTATAACATATCGATAATCTCTTTTATAATGCTCCCATATAGGTATAATTTTATGAATATCTCTTTTCTTACTATCATCATTAGATATTGTAGTTTTTACTTTTTCTTTATCTAAAACCAAATAATTAAGAATATTTATTATTTCATTTACTGGTATTTTTTCTAACTTATTAATTTCTTCTATTAATATTCTCTTATTTTCTATATGGGTAAATTTAAAATCTTCTTTATTCTTCATTTTTTGCCAATTAGATAATAAATCTAATACTTTACTCATATTTGTAAAACAAAAACCAAACTCTTCTTTAAATAGCTTATCTAATTCACTTATATATTTGTCTATATTAACAACCTCAGAAAATTTGAATATTTTATTTTCGTATATTTTTTTATTAGCTTTATATAAGCCAAATCGACTTATTTTATTTTGCATATCTTCGGTTTGATAAGTATTAACTAAATACAAATCTGTAATTTCTACTTCTCCTTCTAAATTTAAATTATAATGAAAATTATCACTCATTCCATGTAGACTAAATAACCAATCAATTAACGCGACTATATATTGGAATTCATCTATTTTTATACAGTCTGAACCATTTGGTTGATTAGAAATAAATAACTCAATTAAATATCTAATATTTCTATGATATGTCAAAAATTCTTTTTCTGATTGTGCTAATTCTTCACTTATATTATAATCAATTTTTAAGTCAATAGAATTTTCTAATTTCTTATGAGCTATTTGGTATTCGTGAGTTAATCCATCTATTTGATTTATAATAAAATCTATTGATTTAATAAAATCAAAGTTTTGTATTTCTTTCTCCAATTCTTTAATTATTAAATTAATTATTTTATTTAATGTTCTTAACCCAGTCTCATCATGATATTTTCCAGGTTTAATATTATTTTCCCTGCATAAATTAGCTATAGTATTTCTAGCCAATTTAAAATCTTTAGTATTTGGAGTATGTAATTTTAGTAAGTCACCATTGATATATCTTAATTGAACATCTTGTACTGTAAATCCACATTTCTCATTTTCTGTGCTATTTATTTTATTTATTATTGTATTAAATTTATTATCCTGTGTTACTAATGGAATAGAAGATAAAAATTTAATAAGTGTATGATTTTCCATTGAACGATTTTTAATGATTTTGAATTTATCTAATGCTAATTGATCATTATAAATCATTCTCATTCCATAAAAGCCAAATTTGGTTCTTGTAAAATCAGTTTTATAAATTTGATTATTTGGAATTAAATGACTAATAAATTTATATTTATCATTAGTTTCAACAAGTGATTTAGGAAATACTTTAATTACTAATTTATTATCTTCTTCAAAAAATACTAAATCTCTTATTTCATTTTTAAACTTATTCAAATTATAAGCTAAACAATCTATTATAGTAGTATAAGTTAGATAGGCTTGTTCATAAGACATGTCTAAATGAGAACCTATATATATATCAATATTTCCTATTTTTAAATAGTAACTAACTTCACTACTAATCTTTGAGGTCATCCTTATACTATATCCACTTTCATTATCTAAAGTCCATTGTCTAGGATGTCCATAATAATTTTTATCCGGATATAAGCCCCAAAACTTTTTTAAAGATTCATACCTGTAATTATTGCTATAATTTGTATCTAGCTTAATCATTGTAGGATTAATGCTTCCTTCAACTAAAACAGAATCGCTATCTTTAAAGGAAGCGAATCGATCAGAAATACTAGACAATCCCATTATATTGGGATATTGTTTTAAGTAATTAAAGAAATCTGGAATTTCTTTAATAGATGATATTTCATCAATAATTAAAAGAAAATCTGGTAAAAACATAACCTCTGCATCTAATTCTTTAGTAAATCCTAAAATATTATTTTTTGTTGTTAATTCAGGTATTAAAACAATTATTTTAGGTGTCAAAGTTATATCACTATCATTATTCTTTTTTAATTGTACTAGATTATTTTGCTGTTCCATATTTAAAAGTAAAGAAAAATCATTTTCTTTTAATATTTTATTTGTTATTTTAAATTTATTATTCAAATCTTCAATCTTTATCTTCTTATCTGTTTCTAAAGGATCCAGAGTATAAACCATATATAAATAATCTTTAGCGACAAAACTCAAATTATACACTATATCTAAAGGTTCATAATCATCATTATTAAATGGACTAACAAACTCTAATATATTAGATATATTCATTCGTTCCTTTAAAAATTTGATTATCTGCATTTGAAATACAATATAATAATTTTCTATATCATATTTATATTTTTCTAATATTTTTCCCCAATTATTATATAGAATAATTGAAATATCACGTGTAAAAATAGGCATATAACCTTTATCTAATTTCACAAATAAGCCTTTTTCCTTTTCTTCAAAGATTGAATTAATAAAATTATTTTTTTCTAATTCTGTTATTGAAACTTCTCCGGGAGTAATAGAGAAATTACTTAATAAAGTGTTTTCTACTTTTTTACAATCATATTCTTTTAAATAATTATTAATATCCTGCCAAAATTTGTGAGTGGGAATTTCAAAATTACCTATTTCTATTTCATGATCAAAATCATCAAACTGATTTTTAACATTGGTAATAATTTCATCTTGAATTTTTAAACAAGAAATAAATTCTTTTTGAGGTGATCTATTAGTCAATTTTAAAAATTCATAATTCAAAGGAGTATAAAGCATTTGGAATATATACATATACTCATATATATTTTCAAAACTACTACCATAAAAAATTTTGTATAACTTATCATTATGATAAAATTTTATTTCTCCAAAGTCCATTTTCGGCATAAAATCTTCTAACATTGGAAATTCAGGTACTAGCTCTTTTAACTTATTAAAATATACTCTAAACTCAGAATATGTACTTATATCTTTTAACTGATAAAAGTCTTTTTCTTTAATATTTAGCAAAACCTTATATAACAAATTCATTTTTATTATAGAACTTATATTTGGTAACCATGCTGATATTACATATAAAGATTTTGTAATATCTTCAATTTTATATTGTTTAAACAGATTTCTTATTTTATAAACAGAAGAGTCAAACTCGGATATTTTTCTATTTTTTCCACTTGCTTTATCTGCATCTAAACAACATTTTTTGTATTTTTTCCCACTCCCACATGGACATAAATCATTTCTTCCAATTTTCATGTAGTCCCTCCACTCTTGTTATAATACTTTTAAAATCTAAATTTTCAAAGTACCATCTGTCATACAATGTAACAGTATTTCCAAAATTCAGGAGCTAAAGATAGCACTTATCTTAGGCTCCTGAACTGGATGCAACGTAGGGAACTGGCAACATATCTTAAAGGAAATGTTACAGCAGTTAACTTATTAATACTTGTCTTAATTCTTCTAATAAATGTTCAGATTCTTCATATGTAAGATAGGGAACTTTTTGTGTTCTAGCCCAATAGAATGACTTATCAGTTACTTTTTGAACTTCTTTAAAACTCATAGCTTTAGGATTTTTAAAATCTTGTGGTTTCGGAGTAAGCAATTCAACATCCCAATACCACTCATTATTATTTTCTTTTTTTATTTTTCTCCCTATAATTTTCGCTGCTCCTACTATACCATAACCTTTATGAGAATAAAATACTAAATCTCCTTTTTCTAAACTTGTTACTGCTTTTTTTCTATCTCCATATGCAGAAATCCTATTCTGCGTTATCATAGATTCAAATGAGTCTGGATCATATGTTTTATTCGTATCAAAAATTACTCCTTTTCTTGTACTAGGATTCACATGAACATCATACGGTTTTGCAAAAAATTCAAAATAAAACTCATTATCAATTTCATATATTCTGTAGGGGAAGAAGTCTATTGACAAACCTTTTTGTTTCCAGAAATTAACTGCTCTTATTAAACTATTATCAGCAGCACTACCTACTATCCACATATGCTGTTGATTGTTAAACTCATCTTCTTTTAATTGTTTATCTAAAGAAAATACATCCTGATGTACTTCAGATAAACTCATATCATTATATTCTTCATTATCTTTATTATAAATTCTAAGTTTATTCTCTATTTCTGTATATGTCCATTCACCCGCTTCTGTTACATATCTAAATAACTGGTCTATACTACCCCTCCCCGCTTTAGACCTCTTTAATTCAAAAACTATCAAATCACCAAATTTGTTTAAAGCGTAAATATCGGCTTCTCCTTGACGAAATCTTTCTTGAAAAATAGTGAGTAAAGGGGTATTTTCAAACAGTTTACTAAATAAATTTTCGGCTAATAAATTCTCTAAGTCCTTTTCCAATTTATTCTGATCAGAAAAATCGACAAAAGCCAAAGGTTCAATTGTATTATCTTTTTGAAGTTTATAAAGCATTAAAACATTCCTTTCAAATTATAATTTGTACCATTTTTGATAACGGTCTTAGTATTTTTTGATGGTCCATACACTTTTTATGAATTGTATGCAAATGCTATGTTAGAGGGTCGTTCAATCAGCTTTGTTATGAATCAAACGCTTTACTTTTCATAGTAATTATTAAATCATTCACTTTACTGTCAATCTCATCTCCAATACTTAACCTTAAATCATCATCTGCTATTTTATATCTCTTTATTAATGAATCAATCTCTGCATGAGCTTTCTTAATATCATCTAATTCAAATCTAACCGCCAATTCCTTAATATCGCACAAATAATTTTCAATCGTATTGAGTGTCTTTTGAACATCAAAACCTCTAGCAAACTCTTTATTTACTGGAGTTCTTAATTTACTACTCTCTCGTTTGATAATTTCTGAAGTTGTAATATTATCTATAAGAAGAGTTTTTAGTCTATCAATACGAATTTTTTCGCTGTATCCTTTAACCTTTTTTGCCTGCCACACAGTTACACCTGTACCAATTGCAGTTAAAAAGGTTCCTGCTATACTTATAATTAATTCAGTACTCATATCTAAAACCAGTTTTCTTCAACTATTTCAATATTAGTTCTTTTGAAATAACTATCATAATTGTATGTAGATGCAAATTGATTTATCATTTTTATAAACTCATATTGTTGTCTAGTAACTGATAAGCGTGTTACTTTATGATTTTTCTTATCAAACTCTCTTTTTGGTAACGGAATATAACATCTTCCACCATCGACAGAAACAATTATATCTCTATATACTAGAACTCCATTATAGAAAAAATCAATATAACTACTCATCGCTCTACTATCAGGAAAATCATTAGCCCAATCTTCACAAAAATCATCATTATGATTTAGTCCCCAAGCAATTGAAATAGCTAAATTTCTTTTATAGGATGCTATCATAGAATGAGAATCTATCTCAATATTATGAAACTTATCATCACCTGTATTCCAAACTGTAAATTGATTAAGATAAGATGGACCGGCACCTGCTCCCCAGCAAGAATTAATAGTCCAATCATCAATATTTGAATTCATAATTTCTTTTGAAAATTCACTTAAATTCATTATCTAACTCCTTTCTTTATTTGATTTCCTCTAAGTACTTTCTTCCCAATAGTCGCCTTTTCATGTATCATTAATAAATTGGCGACGTTTTATGTCTATTAACTTCTATTAGATTTGTTCTTTTCTTATTTCATTATAACATATTATGCAATAATTGGTAATTAATCCTGTTGTTAAATTCCTTAAAAGTTTTTGATTAATACACAGGTTAAATTAAACTATTATTAAAATTCTTTTTCCAAGATCTATTAATTATAATGTAGTGTTTTTTATAATAAAAAAAGCACTATTATAAACATAGTACTAAGTTTACTTTAAACATAATAATATTATTGAATAAATATTTTATATATTAATACCTTCACAATTTAATAGTTTTATTTGAAAAATTTGAATCTAGATCATTTTTAAACACTAATTATTTAAGGTAAGGTAGGTAGTTATACTTACATACTATTGTACTACCGAAACACCAACATGTGGTGCTGTACCATCTAAAAATGCTACATTAAGTTTTTGAATTACTAATCCATCTAAAGAATTATTATCTGAGGAACAATGATGATATTCAACATCATAACCTTTATCTAACATTTCTTGACCTATTTTTTTCATCATTGAGGATTTCCCAACCCCTGGTCCACCCTTTATTACAAATATTCTATTAGCATCTTTCTCTATTATGTAATCATAATAAGAATAGAAGCCCTTTGATGTATTACCTCCAGGAATTAAATGTCTTATACTCCCTGCCATACTTTCACCCCTTGATTTAATTATTTTTACATTATTATTCTAATATATAATATATGTATTTAAATAGGGATTGTGCATAGAAAAATATTTTAACAAGATATGATGGAATTTAAAATAAATTATTAATTTATTTTAAGTTAATAATCGTAAATTTAGTTAAAGTTAATAATAAGAAAATAGGATGTTCATCCTATTTTCTTATGCTAATGCTAATCTTTTTATCCAATTCTATTCTTCTATAAGTTAACTAAATCATTATAAATTATTAATATCTATTGTTTTACCTACACCTAACTTAATAAAGAAACTATTATATATGCTTTTTAATATATGTATTGCTTGATTTCCTGTACAGTGAGAGGGAGCAACATACTTTACGCCAAGTTCTTGAACCTTAGATACAATAGCATTAATTCTATTTTCATTAAGTCTATTAAGATGAAAGCCTCCCATAACAAGGAAAATATCAGAATCTGTTTTATCATTTTTTTGTTTATTCCAGTATGTGCACATCCTGTTATTAATCCCATTCCTCTATTAGTATTTATCATTAAAGATTGTTTATCGTTCAAGGAATTAATATAATCACTCCTATCAAAGTCTTTTTTTCCATATCTTATCCCCCTATTTCTACCCTTTAAATATTCTCTTTATGCTCTTTAAGTGCATTTTTTACGGCAAGTTTTATAACAAAATATAAAATGAAAATGCCTATTATCATAGGTATAACGCTAAAGATTAACATAATAAATATGTTTGGTAAAAAACTCATAAACCACGATTCCATAATTTTTCCCCCTTTTTTATTTTATGTTCCGTCAAAAAAATTAACTTATTTGATATATTTCCAGTGCTAAATCATTGAAATTTAAAGATTTAGCAGGATTTTTAAGTTCTCCCCCCTAAGATTAATGGTAGAGTCACCAATAAATAATACA
>VEND01000160.1 GCA_009711765.1 Bacillota bacterium
TGAAAGTTTTAGGGAAATTAATTAGTTTTTATATGTTGTAAATATAAGAAATGCAAGTCTTATATTGAGAGTATAAAAAAAGTTAATGTACCTAAGAACCCCCTGCCTTTAGGCATGGGAGTGTCAGTAATGATACTAAAGAAAAAAAGATAAAAGAAATTAAAATTAAATAGGGTAAACGGTTATTAGTAGTTAGAGGATTGGGAGTAAATTCAGTAAAGAAAGAGCAATATTATTTGCTCTTTTTTTATGTCTTTTATTATGGCTATTCTAGTGATTAATGTTTGTATCGAGAAAAATAACACTTATATGCTAATTGATACAAAAATTAACTACATTCTGCTGAGATTTCCTTATTGATATTACTAATTATATGCATAATTCTATCTAGTATTTCTTGTTTGTACATACCTGATTGCCCTATATGTTCAATAAATATCATATCACTTAACCTTTGACCATACTTACCTAAAATATTTGAAATTTTTCTTATTTTTTCTTCCTTTGTAATTTCACCCTGAACTATATCCGAGACAGTATTTTCAATTTTATATAGATGCTGAGTATAAAATCTATATTTCAAACTTTCTTTAACTCTGAACTTTTCTAGGTTAATACCAATTCTATTTAAACTTACAATATCTTTTCTTAACGAATTTCTGAATAATTTTTTTTCACGATCATTAAAATCCTCTCGATACATTTCTAAAGTTTCTTCAATACTGTTAAATTGTTTGCTTAATGCCACAAAATTATCGAATAGTAACGAAGCATTTAAGTTCTCTTTATTTTCTCTATGCTGTTTACCATTTTGCCATTGCCAGAAAAACAAAATACCCATAATTATTACAATGAATAATGTTATTAAATAACCTCTTTTCATACTACTTCCCCTCTAATATTTCTATTTTTTATATATTATATATCATAGACATAATATATTCAATTTCTTACCAAATATATCTTTTTAAAAGTTTAATTAACATATATATTCTTCTCTAGAGTCTCATATATATTTATCTAGATATTTACTCGCAAGACCTTTAAATCGCTTTATCCGGTCTTTAAAACGGCTATAATAACTATTTACATGTTGAATATGATATATGTAAAAGAGGAAAATTATTATCAGTATAGAATTAAATAACATAAAGAAAGTCCAAAAATTTTGAATTTACTGTAAAATAAATATATTTGAATTAGGGTGATTAATATGTATTTAAATAGGTTAAAGAAAATTAAAAATATCCTTAAATTAAAAAATAAAGAAAACGATATAGAATATAATGAAAAACTTCTAGAAGTGATAATTGATACAATTCCAAACCCCATATTTTATAAAGATACTAAGGGATATTATAAATATTCAAATAAAGCACACTTAGATTTTTTAGGTTTAAAAAAAGAAGATATAATTGGAGGTAATATATATGATATATTACCTAAAGAGATTGCTAAAGAACATGAAAAAATAGATAAAAATCTTCTGAAAAATAAAAAGAGAATTACATATGATTCTAAATTACAAAATATGAAGGGGTTAGTAAAAAATATAAATGTAACTAAAGATGTTTTTACAAATAAAAGAGGAGAGTCCTTAGGAATCGTTGGAGTAATATTAGATATAACAGAGAGGAAAAAGGCGAAAGAAAGAATTAATAGATTACTTAAAATAAAAGATGCTATGCTTGAAATTACCCACGGAATAATAGGAACTAAGGATATATCAGAACTTTATGATTTAATATTAGAAAAGGTTTTTCAAACAATGAAAAATGCCGACGTTGCATGTGTTTTAATACTTGATAATGAAGACAATCTAAAAATTGAAGCTACTAGAGGTTATAATAAGGTAAAATCTAAAGACTTTACTGTGAAACTAAAAGATTCATTTACATGGAAAAAGACCAAAGGAAATATAGAAAAAACTATTATAATAGAAGATATTCAAGATATGTTAACAGAACAAGTACCAGATATAATTGAAAATGATTTAGATATCATCATAAGATCATCTTTAAGTGCTCCTATAATAATAGATGGACAACTTTATGGCTTATTAAATGTTGATAGTTGTAAAAATAATATTTTTGATGAGATAGATATAGAACTTATGGAAAATATGAGAAGTCATATAGAAATAGCCATAGAAAAACATAGATTATATGAACAAAATTTATATCTATCTAGATATGATAATCTCACTAATATATATAATAGAAGATATTTTGAAGAGCTTATTGATAAAACTTTAAATGAGTCTGATAAATCTTTCTTATTAGTTATATTTGATATTAATGGACTAAAAATAATAAATGATACAAAAGGACATTTAGCAGGGGATAAATTAATTAAGGCATTTACAGAAAAAATGAAAAATGAGATGAAGAGTATAGATATTTTTGCAAGATATGGTGGAGATGAGTTTATAGCAGTATTTTTTGATATAAATGTTAGAGATTTAAAATTAAAATTTGAAAATTTGTCTAAATATTTTTATAATAATCCTATTACCTTTGAAGGCAATAAGTTCAAATGTAGTTTTAGTTATGGTATTTCAAGTTTTACTGAGGATAGTGATGATTATAAAGGATTAGTAAAAATAGCCGATGAAAGGATGTATATATATAAAAAGAGACTAAAAAGTTAAAGGATTTAGATATAATACTTACAGTAAATAGTATTTTATTAACTTGACTCAACTGGTAAAGAAATTAGATGAAAATTTGATTTTTCCTTAAAATCTTTACTAAGATTTGCTGATTTATTATTAAATAAACCTTTAATATAGTGTATATTAAACGATAATTTATTAAAGAATTAAAACATTGTGTGATATAAAAAAGGGGCTGAGTAAAATTAGGGTTAATAGATTACTTTCAATTTTACTAATACTATCAAATAAGGGATTAGTTACAGGGAAAGAATTAGCTCAACACTTTGAAGTATCAGTAAGAACGATATATAGAGATATAGATAAAATATGTGAAGCAGGTGTTCCAGTTGCCTCTGATGGGGGGAAAGGTGGAGGCTTTTATATAATGGAGAATTATAATTTAGATAATCTTTTTTTTAATGAGCAAGAATTACAAACTTTAGTACCTTTAATGGACAATTTAAGTTTTTTATTTGGAAAAAATAAAAATTTTAATGATATAGTATTAAAATTTAAAAATAAGTATGAGAAATTACAATCGGATAGATTAAAAATTGACATGTCACATTTTAGTATGGAAAAGGAGCTAAAGGAATTTTTATACCTAATAAATAAGGCTATAGAAGAAAGTAAGCTTCTTAAATTTCAATACATAAATAGAAATATGGAACATTCTAAAAGAATTGCTGAACCAATACAAATAAACTTTAGTAGTGGACAATGGTATTTGACAGCCTTTTGTAGAATTAGAAATGATTATAGAAGATTTAAATTAGTTAGAATGAGAAATCTATCTTTAGGTTTTAGTTTTAATAAAAGAGATATTTCACAAGAAGAATTAGATAGGATATTTCAAAAAAGCTATGAAAAAGGAAGTATTAAAGTAAAACTTAAATTTAATAAAGAAATTGGGTTACAGCTTACTGAATATTTTGATAAGAATAAAATAAAAAAAACAAAAGAAGATACATATATTGTTGAAGATGATTTTCCCTATGAAGAAGGGCTAATAAAATATATTCTAAGTTTTGGAAAGGAATGTGAGGTTTTAGAACCTAATTATTTTAGGCAAGAAGTAAAGAATTATTTAAATAATCTTTTAAAACAATATAATAATTAAATATGAATAGATGACATACAGATGTCAGTTAATATGTTTTATAATGTTATCAGATGGGGGGAGTAAAAATGTTAATAGATAGTCATGCACATTTAACATTTCCTAGATTTGATAAAGATAGGGATAAATTAATAAAAAATCTAAGAAAAAATAATATAGAGATTGTTATTACTTCCGGAAGTTCAGTAGCAAGTTCAGTGGCTTCAGTATCACTAGCTAAGAAATATAATAATATATATGCTAGTGTAGGAATACATCCAGTAAATACTAATGATATGGATGAAAACACTATTGTCTTATTAAAGACTTTAACAAATAATAAAAATGTAGTCGCCATAGGAGAAATTGGATTAGATTATCATTATGATTATGTAACTAAAGTTATTCAAAAGAAATGGTTTAGAAGACAGATTAATTTAGCAAAAGAATTGAAATTACCCATTGTAGTACACGATAGAGAAGCTAATATTGATACATATAATATTATAAAAGATGAGTTAGATAGTAATCTAAAGGGAGTAATACATTGTTATTCAGGTGATGTAAAAGTAGCAAGAAAATATACTGAAATGGGATTTTATATCTCGATAGCTGGACCAGTTACATATAAAAACGCTAAAAAGCTTAAGAAAGTAGCAAAGGAAATTCCTCTAAGAAATCTTTTCATTGAGACAGACTCTCCTTCCTTAACACCAGCACCCCTTTACAAAAAAAGAAATGAACCTTTGTATGTTAGTTATGTGGCAGCTATGATAGCAGAATTAAAAGATGTTTCAGTTAAAGAAGTTGAAAAAAGAACTACTGAAAATGTTAAAAGATTATATAAACTAAAGGGTAAATATTATTAAGTAATATTTTAAATGTTATAGTTTTATTAATTGTATAGGAGAAGGGAATATGATGAAAGAAAAAATAGAAAATGATATTTATATGTATACTTTTAATCCAAAAACCAGGTAAATACTTTGGTAATAATATATTAGCTATATTAAATAGTGAAAAGGAAGTTTTACTTATTGATACAGGGTATGAAAATCAAGGGTTTAAGGTTTTTAATGATTTAAAAAGTGAGAATTTAACAGTCAAAAGAGTAATAATTTCCCACTTTCATGATTTATAAAAGAAACAAAAGAAATTAATTTTGGAAGACATGAATTAAAAATGATTTCCTTTTCAGGACATTCAATATGTACTATGATAATTATTATTAACGATAAATACTTATATATAGCTGATGGATTAATGTTTTCAAATGACGGTAAATCTTTATTATCATAGGTGGAATAATAAAGCTAAGGGAAAAATAAGTTATAAGAAAGCTTCTAAGGATTGTGATATAAGTTTTTTACATAAAGAATGGCATAAAGAACTAAATAAATAAATAAGATGGGGATAATATCCCCATCTTTTAATGTTAACCTTGGAAATTATTAAGAGAAGTATTGGCTGTTTGTAAAGCTCTATCTACTTCGTTTAATGTGTTTTGAAGTTGTTGTCTGTTTTGTTGCTTTTCAACAGTATTTAAAGCCTGAGTTAAATTGTTTCTTGAATTTTGAAGTTGATTACAAACATCTTGAAGTTGTTGTCTTGAATTCTTTTGCATAATATCCCTCCATAATTTTAGTATGGGTTTATTATTTGCTTTTTCTTTTAAAAAAATACTTAGAATTATATATTAACCTAAAATTGCTTCAAGATCTTTATCAGCAGTGGATATAGGAGTTAATTTAAATTTATCTGTTAAAACTTGTAATATATTCGGTGTTACAAAAGCTGGTAGGGTTGGGCCTAAATATATATTCTTTATATCTAGATGTAATAATGTTAATAAAATTGCTACAGCCTTTTGTTCATACCAAGATAGAACTAAAGAAAGGGGAAGTTCATTTATATCACAATCAAAAGCTTCTGAAAGAGCTTTAGCAATAACAATAGCATTATAGGTATCATTACATTGTCCTACATCTAATAATCTAGGCAATCCTTCAACTGTTCCAAATTTAAGTTTATTAAATCTATATTTACCACAGGCCAAAGTTAATATAATGGTGTCTTTTGGAGTTTTTTCTGCAAATTCAGTATAGTAATTTCTACCTGATCTTGCTCCATCACATCCACCTATAACAAAGAAATGCTTTATATTTCCCTTTTTAACTGAATCAACAATTTTTTCTGCATGGCTTAATACAGCTTTATGACCAAAACCTACTGTTATTTTTTTATCTTTCTCATCATCTGGAAATCCACCTAATTCAAGTGCTTTATTTATTACTTCACTAAAGTCTTTTTTTTCATTTTCCTCTGAGATATAAGGAGTATTAGGAAATCCAACTATACTAGTTGTAAATAATCTATCACTATAACTTTCCCTTGGTTTCATAAGACAATTTGTCGTCATTAATATTGCACCAGGAATATTATCAAATTCTTTTTGTTGATCTTGCCAAGCACCTCCAAAATTACCTACTAAATGATCAAATTTATTTAATTCAGGATATCCATGTGCTGGTAACATTTCTCCATGGGTATATATATTTATACCTTTACCTTCGGTTTGTTTTAAAAGCTCATGTAAATCCTTTAAATCATGACCTGAAACTATTATAAAAGGACCTTTCTTTTTAGTAATTGAAACCTCTGTAGGTGTAGGATGTCCATAGGCATCTGTATGGGCTTTATTTAACATTTCCATACATCTAAGGTTAACTTCACCTAACTTCATATTAAGATTAAACAAATCATCTACAGTTAAAGAGTCATTTAAGGTAGCTGATAAACCCTTATAAAAGAAACCATTTACTTTATCATCAAATTTATTTAAAACATATGAATGATGGGCATAGGCAGCCATACCTTTAAGTCCATAAATTAATAATTCTCTTAAAGATCTAATATCCATATCTAAGTCTTCGTTAGCCATTATTCCTATATTTTCTGAAGCTAATAGCATACCTCTTTTATTTTCAGGAGCTAAATAATCTGCATTATTAGGTGCATTCGAGATATCGCCAGCCATTCTCATTAGCTTTCTTTTAAATTTATTGGCTTTTATATTATATTCAACAAACCTTTCTGGATCAAAATTCACATTTGTTAATGTAGAAAACATAGTATCAGCAATAAATTTATTTATTTTACTAGGGATTTTTTCTCCTTTTTCTAAACACTTTTCTCCATAAAAGCCGATGCCTTTCAATTGATGTATTAATAAATCTTGTAAATTAGAAACTTCAGGACTTTTTTCACAAACACCAAATTTAACACAGCCTTTACCTCCAGCTGTTTGCTCACATTGGTAGCAAAACATATCATTTTCCATATTATCTCTCCTTATAGATTTTTCTTCATTAGTATGTGAGTTTTTTTAAAAAAAATACATACGTAACATTTGTTACGTACATATTTCTTTATAATATATATAATTTAAATAAATAAAGTATTAAAAAACGTAAATGATATTAATATAAAAAAGATAAGGAGGAGTGAAATTATGAATAAGAAAAATTTAAAAGATGATTTCAAAAAAGAATTAGGATTTGTGCCACCGGGAGTAATGGTATCTGAATCCTTTGGTGATAATTTTCAAGATATATTATCTAAGTATCATCATGAAATATGGTCAGAGGGAGTTATTCCACTAAAATATAGATATCTTATAGCTTTAGCAACTGCAGTATTTGACAAAAACGAAACTAGAGCTAAATTAGAAATGAATAAAGCATTGAAATATGGTGCTAATAAGGAAGAAATTATTGAAGTGTTAAAGCAACAAGTTTGGATGAAGGGAGCACCTACGTTAGTACAAATTGCATCACTTGTTAAATATTTAGAAAATAAAACTAAAAACAAAAAATAGCTTAGAAGATAAAAAAATTAAGTGTTAAATGAAAGAAATTAGAAGAAATATATATTGGTGATAAGATAGGGATATATCAATCAGATTTTTAAAAAAATAAATTTAAGATTATTAAACACTCCTATAGTTTTAAGGAGTGTTTTGTTGGTTAAAGATATAATAAAGCATTAAGTTATAATTATTATTAATTGATTTAAATATAATTTTTCACAAAAGTATATACTAATAAAAGGTTAAAGGAGTTGATAAAATGTTAGGAGATTTTGTTTTTATTTCAGATTTTGATGGAACTATAACAAAGAAAGATTTTTATTGGCATATTATTGATATGTATTTAAAAAAAGAAGGCAATGATAAATATAACAAATGGCAAAGGGGTGAAATGAAAGATATTGATTTTTTAAGTTATATTTTTAAAAATATAGGTCAAGATGAAGAACAAATATATAAAGACATAATAAAAATGAAAATAGATCCTTATTTAAAGGATTTTATTGATTTTATACATAGTAAAAACGGTGATTTTATAGTACTAAGTGCAGGAACTAGATATTATATTGATATATTATTTGAACATTTATCATTACAGAATATTACAGTATATTCTAATAATGCAGTATATAAAGATAAAGGAATACATTTTGATATTGATCCTACTGATAAATTTTATTCAGAAAGATATGGTATTGATAAGAAGAAAGTAGTTAAATATTTAAAATCTAATTATAAAAAAACTTTTTATGCAGGTGATAGTATGCCTGATTATGAACCAAGTTTACTCTGTGATGAAAGATTTGCAACTAATAAACTAATTTCTATATTTAATGAGAAAGGGGTAAATTTTCACCCTTTTAGTTCATTTAAAGATATTGAGTATATATTAAAGAAAAAGGAGATAAAAGATGAAATCTAAATTTCATAGAATTTCTATACCTTCTATAGTTGAATCAGGTCCTAATAGTTTAGATAAATTAGGTTATTTATTAAATAGGGAAAGTTTAAATAATATAGTTGTTTTTTTCGATGAACATATGAAAGAATTATTAGGAGAGAGGATAGATAAAATATTAAATGAAGCTAATATTAACTTTAAAAGTAAAATAATTAATACTATAAATTACTGTAGTATTACCCATGAAGCTTTTTCAATATCTAATGATGTAGATGCTATTTTAGCTGTTGGAGGTGGAAAAGTTTTAGATGTCTCAAAATATATGTCATTTTTAAGGCGGATGCCTTTTATAAGCATACCAACCTCTACTTCTAATGATGGTTTTGGGAGTCCTGTGGCTTCACTTTTCTTAGATGGAAAGAGAACAACTGTACCAGCTAAAGTACCCTATGGAATTATTGTAGACACAACAATAATTGCAAGTGCTCCTGATTATTTTGTTTATTCAGGAATAGGTGATTTAATATCAAATATAACAGCTTTATGGGATTGGCAATATGAAGAAAAAAACAAAACTACAACAGTAGATGACTTTGCTGTGATGATTTCTAGAAAAGCAGTAGAAAGTTTTTTAAGCTTACCTTTTTATTCAATAAAAGAACCAAATTTTATTCATAATTTAGTTGATTCACTAATAATGAATGGCATAGCTATGGAAATAAGTGGAACATCAGCTCCATCAAGTGGGAGTGAACATTTAATATCCCACGCATTAGATAAGATTGTAGAAAAACCACAACTTCATGGAATACAGGTGGGAATATCTACTTATATAATGAGTAGATTGCAGGAGAATAAAGTACAGGAAATTATAAATATATTGAAGGCAACAGGGTTTTGGGAGTATGCTGAAACGTTAAATTTAAAAGCAAAGGATTTTAAAAAGGCCATAGATATAGCTCCTACTATTAAACCACAAAGACGCACAATTATTCATGATGAGAAAAAGCGTAATATGGCTAAAGAAATCATAGAAGAAGATGTTCTATTAAAGGGGATGTTAAAATAAAATTATTAATTTTACCTAACTTTTTAGAAAAAATATATACATTAATAAAGATTAAGAGGCCTCGTTCAATAATTTATTGATATGAGGCTGTTTATACTTTTTATTATCTTTATTAAAAAGCATCATATTTATTTAAATAATATTTCAAAGCTTCATAATATACATAAATGAGATCATTATAGATGTATCAATCTACTTTATCATTAATAATATTTAGTAATAAAGTCATATGTTAATAAAATGTAAAAAAATCTTTGCTTTTTATTAATAACTCTGATACAATATTCATAAATATACTAAAAAATGAATAAACAGGAATTTATATTGTTTTATGTAACTGTTTAGTAATAAATAATTGAAAATATTCTGTCTGTGGGGGGTAAATTTATAAGCACTCAATAAAGAAACTAAAATTAAAGGGGGTTTTATTGTGGAAGAAAACAAAGATAAAATAATTAGTATGAAGGATAGAGTTGGAGTTTTTCTTAAATTATTTTTAGTAGTTATGGTAATAGTTATTTTTTGTGAAATTTTAGGGATAATGAAATTTAAAGTTGGACCTGGACAAGTAGTTTTATTACCCATGCTTTATGCTGTTATAATAGGTATAATTAGTACACCAGATGTATTAGGTAAAAAAATTAGTGGATTAAAAAAATTGATATCAAAGGATGAAATAGAATTAGCTGGAACAATGGTAATGTTATCATTATTACCATTAGGAGTTAAATATGGTACTTTAGTAGGACCGAATATCGTAAAAATAGTACAAGCAGGTCCAGCATTTTTATTTCAGGAATTAGGAAATTTGGTGACTATTTTCATAGCATTACCAGTGGCTTTACTTTTAGGATTAAAGAGGGAAGCCTTTGGAGCAACAGTTAGTATTTGTAGAGAGCCTACTCTAGGAGTTATAGGTGAAAAATATGGTATTGATTCACCAGAGGGTACAGGAGTTTTAGGTACATATTTAACCGGGACTGTTTTTGGAACAATATTTTTTGGATTGCTTGGGTCATTTGCTCCTGCAACGGGTATTCACCCTTATGCTCTTGCTATGGCATCAGGAATGGGTAGTGGTAGTATGATGACAGCAGCCGCATCATCTTTAGCAACAGCAGTACCTGAAATGAAAGAGACGATTTTAGCTTACGCTGCAACAAGTAATATGCTAACTGGTGTAACAGGGCTTTATTCTGTAATATTTTTTGGAATTCCTTTAGCTAATTTCTTATATAAGAAACTTGAACCTAAATTAGGCAAAAAAGGAGGGAAATAATATGTTAGAAAGAACATTAAACCAAGCTAAACTAATGTTTATTGTTGGATTTTTAATTTTAATAGGTCAGTGGGTGGGTTATGGATTATCACCTTTAAAATCTATTTCAGGAACATTAGTTGTATTATTAATTGCTTTTGTTGCACTTAAAATTAGAGAACTAACACCAAATCTTAAATTTCCCGCTTTTGCTTGGGCCTCTCTTATAGCTTTGATTTTAAGCATGCCTTTTATGCCTACATCAAAAGTGTTTTTAGAATATACAAATCAAGTTAATTTTCTAGGAACTACAACACCAATATTAGCTTTTGCTGGTATTTCTGTTGGAAATAAGATTGAACAACTTAAAAAATTAAGTTGGAAAGTATTTTTAGTTGCGATTTTAGTTTTTATTGGTACATACTTTGGTTCTGCTATAGTAGCTCAGATTATATTAAAGATACAAGGAATCATATAATAGCTTAATGTATAAAACGGATAATCAGAACTGATTATCCGTAAATTTATTTGAAAACCAATTAAGTTAAAGGGAGATGAATATGGATAAAAAGGATTTAAAGGAAAAAATATGTAAAGTAATCGATGAAAATGCAGAATTAATAATGAACGTAGAAAAAGAAATTTATGATAATCCAGAATTAGGATATAAAGAAAACTATGCAACTAAACTTGTAATGGAAAACTTTGAGAAATTAGGACTTAAAATAGATGAGAACATAACTGTAACTGGATGTATAGGTACTACTAATGAAAAAATAGGTCCTACAATTGGCGTAATGGGAGAGTTAGATGCAGTAATTTGTAGAGAGCATCCAGATAGTAATAAAGATACTGGGGCTGTACATGCCTGTGGACATAATATACAAATTGCAGGAATGTTAGGAAGCGCAATTGGTCTAATTTTATCAGATGCCTTAGATTATCTAGATGGAAATATAAAATTTATTGCTGTTCCAGCTGAGGAATATGTTGAACTTGCCTTTAGGACAGGACTTAAAGAAAAAGGTGAAATAAATTATTTAGGAGGCAAACAAGAATTTATATATAAGGATTTACTAGATGATATAGATATTTCAATGATGTTTCATGCTTTAGATATGAGTAAAGACAATAAGAAAGTTTTAATAGGTCCAACAGGTAATGGTTTCATAGGAAAGAATGTACAATTCATAGGTGAAGAATCCCACGCAGGTGGAGCACCAGAAGAAGGGGTAAATGCGTTAAATGCTGCAATGTTAGCTATTAATAATATTAATGCCCAAAGAGAAACCTTCAAAGATGAAGATATGATTAGGGTACATCCGATTATAACTAAGGGAGGAGATATTGTAAATGTAGTACCTGCTGATGTAAGAATGGAGACATATGTTAGAGGAAAAAGCATTAAAGGTATATTAGATGCCAATAAAAAGGTAAATAGAGCTTTAATAGCTGGAGCTAAGGCTGTAGGTGCTGAAGTGAAGATAACAGAAATTCCAGGATATCTGCCACTTCTAAATAACGAAGAATTGGATAAAATGTTCAAATCAAATATAGAAAATTTTATTAGTAAGGATCAAATAAGTACTAATGGTAGCTTTGCTGGATCCTTTGATTTTGGAGACATTTCACATATTATACCATCTTTACATCCTTTTATTGGAGGCGTTAAGGGAAATCTTCACACCCGTGACTTTAAAGTTCATGATCCATATTTGGCGTATATCGTACCTGCTAAATCCATGGCTATGACTATAGTAGACTTACTTTTTAATAATGCTATTAAAGCAAAAGAAGTTATAGAAAACTTCACACCTAAAATGACAAAAGAAGAGTATCTAGATTTTTTATCAGATGTTTCTAAAGAAATATTAGAAAAATAATGGATTGCAATATTGCAATCCATTATTCTTCATCTCTATAATCAAAATCTTTAAACTCTCCACTTTCATTATTATCATAGGGGATAATAATTTCTTTATCTTCAATATTTTGATTTTTATAATTAGCAGAAATACAGCCAGACTCATTGCAAATCTTCATATATTTTTTATATTTAGAATCTTTTCTATCCCTCATTAACTACTCTCCTTTCTAATATTTTTCCATCCTTTAAAAATAATGTTTATATTATTTGGCTTATTAGGTGAGGAAGTATTTTTTTGAACTAAACCTTCAAATAAATATAAATCAGTTCTATTTTGACTTTCTATGATTCCGCTACTAACTTGAAATCTTCCATTTGTGTTTGCATTTTCCTCAGGAGAAAAGGGTTTTTCTAAAAGTAAATCTCTTACATATTGTTTATATAAATTCCATATATCATATTCTAATTCTTCATAAGGATATTCTACAGGTAACTTTATATCATTTTTTGCTTCTCTTCTACTGATCATATAATTATGAGAAAATAATTTTTCAGTTAGAAAATCAACTATATTATTAACTTTATTTTCCTTATCATAGCCCATATGGGATAATAAAATCTTCTTTGAAACTTTTCTTATTAAAGAATATGTTCTATGAATACTTCCTAATGCTAAAGGATGGACTGATTCTAGAAGATGGGAATATACTTTTGCTAGGGACTGATCATCCTCTATTTTCATAATATCTTTAACTAAAGAAATAAAGGAATATACATCTTCAACGCTTATAGGAATTTTAGCAGAAGGATTATTAGGATCCTTTGGATTAAACACATTTGTAACATTTGGGTCTACTGGGCTTAATTCAGCCATTTTTGTCATTACTATTTCAGATGCACCTAGGGATATAAGAGTTCCTGCACTATAAGCTTTATGCGGTATTAAAACAGAAAAATTATTAGTATATTCATGTATTAGTTCTACTAATCTCATAGCAGTAAGAACATCTCCACCTTTAGTGAATAATAGTAAATCAATTCTTTTATTTTTATCTTTAAAATCTTCTAAATGTTTATAAAAGACAGGAATGATATCAGGAGCTATTCTAGTACTTACATTTTGTCTATCTCCTGCAATATAGCATATTAAATTAGAATTTCTCTTTTTTGATATTTCTTCAATTAATTTATTTCTTTTATTTATGTCCATTTTTTTATCCTTTCTTTTTAAGATTACTTAAATTATTATAGGTAGAAATTTGTTATTTATTCTATTAATTATTTGAATATTTTTAATAGGCAAAACACATAATACTTTTTGTGACAAGAGATATTAAAAAATTATTAGGAGGAATTTAAGTGCATAATAATCAAATTAGATTTTCACCAGTATCTAGAACAATTTCAAATGTAGGTTCTACAGTAACTTATAGTCTTAATCCAACTACAACAGTGAGTGCTTCTAATACTCATCCAGAAAACTATAATAATATATCTAGTTTTAATAATCATTTTAATGGTTCTGGATATACTGATTTACAACATCAAACAAATATGAATAATTATGAGCCAACACATACAGCACCTATAGTTAGTGCTAGTCAGTTTAATAATCAATTTAGTGGTAACCCTACACCAAATCAATTCCCACAAAATAGATGTTGTGTAAGAAGTGCAATGGTTCAACCAAGTATAGATATATCAGAGACATCTAGCGATGTTATAGTATCAGCAAGTGTATCTAATGTAGAGGTTGAAGATTTAAATTTAAATGTAACAGATAACTCTGTTACAATTTCTGGGATGGCTTGGACTGGACGTGAGCATATAGCACTTAATAGAACAGTTGCATTACCTACAAGTGTAAGAGCTGAATTAATAGATGCTAATATCCAAAGCGGAGTTCTTGAAATAAGATGTCCAAAGAGTGAAAGAATGATAAGACAAAGAAATACAATAAATGGTGATACAGTTCACACAGAACAAGAATAATATATTAATCTCCACACAGAAATAGTGTGGAGATTTTTAATTACCATTTTATTACTTTCTTTATTTAACAAATTAAATTGAAAAAATATTACTTAGATGATATAATACAAACTAGTATTAATACCAGGTACTAAAAGAAGATGCCAAAATTAGGAGGTTTAAAATGAACGTTAATGAAATAAAGGATTTAATTTTAACTATTGATAAAACAAGCATTGAAAAAGTTGATATTGATAAAAAGGACTTAAAAATAAGTATTTCAAAATCATCAAATAAAAACGACACTCATAAAAATACAGAAAATAACGAGATTGTTTATAAAAAAGAAGTTAATAAACCAGAGGAAAATGAATCTATAGAAGAAACTAATGAAGATATATATATAGTAAAATCCCCTATAGTAGGAGTATTCTATGAAGCTTCTAGTCCTGATTCAGATCCCTTTGTAAAGGTTGGAGATGAAGTTAAAAAGGGACAAACACTTTGTATTTTAGAAGCCATGAAGATTATGAATGAAATTGAAAGTGAAGAATCAGGAGAGGTAATAGAAATAATGGTTGAAAATGAAGAACCAGTCGAGTATGGACAACCTTTAATGAAAATTAGGAGGTAATTTAAGTAATGTTTAAAAAAGTACTTATTGCTAATAGAGGAGAAATTGCCTTAAGAATAATAAGAGCATGTAAGGAGTTAGGAATAGAAACAGTAGCTATTTATTCAGAGATAGATAGGGAATCATTACATGTTCATATGGCAGATCATGCAGTTTGCATAGGTCCAGCAATTTCTTCAAAGAGTTATTTAAATATAAAAAATATAATTAGTACAGCTATAGTATCAGGGGCTGAAGCGATACATCCTGGTTACGGTTTCTTATCTGAAAATCCAAAATTTGCTAAAATTTGTAAGATGCATAATATAAAGCTTATAGGACCAAAGGAAGAACATATAAATAAAATGGGAAATAAATCTGAAGCTAGAAAAGCTATGATAAATGCAAAGGTACCTGTTGTACCAGGTTCAGAAGAGGGTACAACAGATGGTTTTAAAGCATTTGAAATTGCAAAGGATATTGGTTTCCCTGTAATTATAAAAGCTTCAAGTGGCGGTGGAGGAAGAGGTATGAGAATCGTCTATGATGAAGATCAATTTATATCTAAATTTAATATGGCCAAATCAGAGTCTTCTAAGGCATTTGGTGATGACTTAATGTATATAGAAAAGTTTATAGAAGAACCTAGACATATTGAATTTCAAATTTTAGCTGATGAACATGGAAATATTATTCACCTAGGAGAAAGGGATTGTTCTCTTCAAAGACGAAATCAAAAAGTATTAGAAGAAGCACCATGTAATGTAATTAGTGAAGAGTTAAGAAATAAAATGGGAGAAATGGCTATTAAAGCAGCAGAGGCTGTTAATTATGAAAGTGCTGGAACCGTTGAATTCTTACTAGATAAGCACAATAAGTTTTATTTTATTGAAATGAATACAAGAATACAGGTAGAACATCCTGTAACTGAGTATATTACAGGTTTAGATTTGATAAAAGAACAAATTAAAATTGCCTGGGGAGAAAAGCTTAATATTTCACAAGAGGATGTAAAAATAAATGGACATTCTATAGAATGTAGAATTAATGCTGAAGATATAAAAAATAACTTTAGACCTTCACCTGGTACCATAGAAAATGTCTTTTTACCAGGAGGTAATGGTGTTAGAGTAGATAGTCATATATATAGTGGTTATAAAATACCACCTACCTATGATTCTATGATAGGAAAGCTTATAGTATGGGATAAAGATAGAAAAAAAGCAATAAATAGAATGAAAAGAGCCTTAGATGAGATTATTATTACAGGGATTTATACTAATGTTGATTTTCATAAAGAAATACTTAATAATAATAAGTTTATTGAAAATTGCATAAATACATCCTTTATAGAAAAGGAAATAATGGAGGAGGAATAAAATGTTAAAGGCTCTGTTTAGAAAGAAGAAATATGCAACAGTAAGTGTTGATAATGATAATAATTATTCAAATAATATAAAGAAAAACGAAAATAAAATACAAGATGATATCGATAATAAGTTGTGGACAAAATGTAAAAATTGTGGTGAAATCCTACTTAAAGAAGATATAAAAGAAGATCTATACACATGTGGAAAATGTAATTATTATTTTAGGATTCCCGCAAGGGAAAGAATTAATATGATATTTGATAAAGACACATTTACCGAATATGATAAAGATTTAAAAGCAAGTAATCCTTTAGAATTTCCTGAATATGATAAGAAGTTAAAAAAGGCTACGGATAAATCTAAGGAAGTAGAAGCTATAGTAACAGGAGAGGGAGATATAAAAGGTATAAAAACTGTTTTATGTGTTATGGAAGCAAACTTCATGATGGGAAGTATGGGAAGTGTAGTTGGCGAGAAAATAACTAGGGCTATAGAAAAAGCTATAGAAAAAAAACTTCCTGTTATTATCTTTTGTGCTTCTGGAGGAGCACGAATGCAGGAAGGAATATTATCATTAATGCAAATGGGTAAAACTTCCGCTGCCCTTAATAGACTCTCTGATGAGAAACTTCCCTTTATTTCAGTTCTAACAGATCCTACCACTGGAGGAGTTACAGCAAGTTTTGCAATGCTTGGAGATATAATCTTAGCAGAACCGAAGGCTTTAATAGGCTTTGCAGGACCTAGAGTTATAGAACAGACTATAAGACAGACACTTCCAGAAGGTTTTCAAAGGTCTGAATTTTTAAAAGAAAAGGGATTTGTAGATAAAATAGTAAAGAGAAAGTTTCTAAAAGAGAAACTTTATAAAATATTATATATCCATACAATGGGAAGTGAAAGATATGAGTAATAATTTAGAATTTGAAAAACCTATAATAGAACTTGAAAATAAAATAGGAGAATTAGAAAAATTCTCCAAAGAAAATCAAGTGGATTTATCTAATGAAATAAAAATACTAAAAAATAAATTAAATAATATGAAAAATGAAATATATGAAAATATAACTCCTTGGCAAAAGGTAAAAATAGCAAGACACAAAGAAAGACCTACTACACTTGAGTATATTGAGAAGATTTTTACTGATTTTATTGAATTTCATGGAGATAGAAACTATGGAGATGATAATGCTATTGTAGGTGGTATTGCAATTTTAGAGGATACTCCGGTTACAGTTATAGGACATCAAAAGGGTAAAGATACTAAAGATAATATAAAGAGAAATTTTGGTATGCCCCATCCTGAGGGTTATAGAAAAGCTTTAAGACTTATGAAACAAGCAGAGAAATTTAATAGACCAGTAATTATGTTTGTTGATACTCCGGGAGCATATTGTGGTTTAGAAGCAGAACAAAGAGGACAAGGTGAAGCAATTGCTACTAATTTACTAAAAATGAGTGGTCTTAAGACACCGATATTAGTTGTAGTTATAGGAGAAGGTGGAAGTGGTGGAGCACTAGGACTTAGCATTGGTGATAGAATATGTATGCTAGAGCATTCAATATATTCAGTTATATCTCCAGAAGGACTTTCAAGTATTCTTTGGAAAGATGCTTCATTAGCTGAAAAAGCAGCTGATATTATGAAATTAACCTCTAAAGATTTATTAGACCTAAAGGTAATAGATAAAATAATAAAAGAGCCGCCTGGTGGTACTCATAAGGATTTAGATTTAGTATCTGAGAATATAAAAAAATATTTAAACGATGAAATATCAAAGTTATTAAAATTAGAAAAAAAGGAATTATTAAATAATAGATATAAAAAGGTAAGAGAAATAGGAATTTATAAATAAAGATTAAAAAAGCTATTACTAGAGTTTTCTAGTAATAGCTTTTTTATTAAACTATATTTTTATACATAAAAAGTATTTATATAGAAAAGGTTATATATAAGTACTTTTTAGGAGGAGTGAATTTGTTTAAAGAGATTAGAAATCCAGATTTGTATCATGGAAAAAATAAAAAGAAATTTTTTTTTGAAGGGTGGTATTATAAAGTTTGTGATAAGTTTAATGATAGGGTTTTTGCCTTTATACCTGGAATAGTTAAAGGTAAAGATAAAAAAAGCTCCCATTCATTTATTCAAGTTTTAGATGGAAAAAATTCAAATTATAATTATATAAAATATAGTGAGAATTATTTTAAATACAATAATAAAGTGTTTCAAATAAATATAGATAAAAATTACTTTTCATTGGATAAACTTAATTTAGATTTAAAGTTTAATAATAAAACAATTAAGGGAAACTTAAAATTAAAAAACATAAAAAAGTGGCCTGATACATTTATCAATCCAGGAAGTATGGGCTTTTATAATTACTTTTGGTTTATGGAATGTTATAGTCAAGTATGCGCTCAAAATGGTGAAATAGAGGGAGCTTTGAATATAGATAATGAAATGATAGATTTTACCGGTGGAAAGGTATATATAGAAAAAAATTGGGGTCATTCTTTTCCTAAGTCTTGGATATGGATTCAATCTAATTCCTTTGATAATAAAAACATAGCCTTTACTTGTTCTGTAGGGAAAGTTCCTTTTTTATTTGGAAGTTTCAGTGGTTTTTTAGTGGGGTTAAATATAGATGATGTTTTTTACTCTTTCACAACTATAAACAAAAGTAAAATGAAGATAAAAGAATATGAAAATGATGTAGAAATAATTTTTAAAAGAAAAAATTTATTACTTAAGGTAAAAACAAAAAGTAGGAAAGAAAAATTTATTAGTTGTATGGGACCAAAGAGAGGTAATATGATCCCCTTAGTAAAGGAAAACTTAAAAGGAGAAGTAATATTAGAGCTTAAGGATATAAAAAAATCAAAAGTTATTTACAAAGGAATTGGAAAAAGTACTGGAATAGAGTATGGTGGAGATCAATTATATTTTAGAGTATAAGGTTATTTTTAAATAACTAAAAAAACTATTGATATCATTTGTTTTTTTGTCGAATAATGGTATAATTAAAAGAGAGTTTTTTAAAAAAATCAAACAATTAGTTTAGTCATATAGTTTTAAAGGGATACATATATTTAATATGAAGGATGAATTTTCATTATCTTTGGAGTGATTATAAGTGAAAAGGGAAAAATTATTTTTAACAGGTTATGCAAAGCTGCCAGAAGGTATAACAGCTTGGGAACTATACAAAGTAATAGGTGTAGGAATGACTGTAGATAAAGAAACTGGAAAAATATTAGAAACTGAATGTACTTTTGCAACTGAAATGGCTAAGAATTTTATTAATGATTTAGTAGTAGGAAAAAATATAAATTGCGTTCATGAAATTGAAGAGGAATTAGAAAAGTATTACTATGGTTCTGCAAAGAAACCTATAATATCAGCTATTAGAAGCTGTAGTAATAAGTATAAACAAATAAAAACTAAATAATTTCACTTATAAGTCAAAAAGCGCTTGATAGATTAATAACTTTATATTATAATCGTAGACGAATAAAAAATAAAAATAATAGGCATATCACATATAGCTATGGGATAAAAAGACCTTTTATCTAGAAATAGTTATTGCACGGTAGAGTAAGGAAGACGACCTTACTTTACCGTGCTTTTTTTATTGAAGTTATATTTATTAATAGTCCAATAAAATAAGTAAAGGAAGATTGATATGTTAAAAGAAAGATTAAGATGTGAAAAATTAAAGAAAAAATTAACAACAGCAAAGGAAGCTTCAATGTATATAAAGGATGGGATGCTCGTAGGTACCAGTGGGTTTACAGCGGCCGGTTATCCAAAAGCAGTACCATTAGCTTTAGCAGAAAGATCTAAAAATGGAGAGGATTTAGAAATTTCAATAATAACAGGAGCTTCTGTTGGAGATGAGTTAGATGGAGCTTTATCTAGAGCTAAGATAATTAAAAAAAGATATCCTTATCAAACAAATAAAGATAGTAGGGATTGCATTAATGATGGAACTATGGAATATTGTGATATGCATTTAAGCCATACATCCCAGTGGATTAAATATAATTTCTTTGGAGATATTGATATAGCTTTAGTAGAAGCTGTTGCTATAACTGAAGAAGGGGGAATTATCCCATCAACTTCAGTAGGTAATACAAATGTTTTAATTGAAAAAGCTAAAAAAGTCATAGTAGAAATAAATACATCACAACCCTTAGAATTAGAGGGAATACATGATATATATACTACAGAAAATCCACCAAATAGAAAACCAATACCAATAGTAAAAGCTAACGATATAATAGGAACTAACTTTATACCATGTGATATAGAAAAAATAGTAGCTATAGTAGAGACTGATATTTCTGATAAGACTAGGGAAGTTTCTGAAATCGATGGAGTTTCTAAAAAAATTTCTAATAATCTAATTAGTTTTTTAGAAAACGAGGTTAAGGGGCTAAATAAAAGATTATTACCACTGCAATCAGGAGTTGGGAGTGTAGCTAATGCAGTATTAGGGGGATTAGTTAAATCAAATTTTGAAAATATAACATTATATTCAGAAGTTTTACAGGATTCTGTACTTGATCTTATAGATTCAGGAAAAGTAGATTTTGCATCTGCAACAGCTATAACTATATCACCTAAAAGATTAAAAGATTTTTATGAAAATATAGAAAAATATAAAGAAAAAATTATTTTAAGGCCTCAAGAGATAAGTAATAATCCTGAGGTTATTAGAAGATTAGGAGTTATATCATTAAATACTGCAATGGAAGTTGATATTTACGGTAATGTTAATTCAACAAATGTTTTAGGTAGTGGAATGATAAATGGCATAGGAGGTTCAGGAGACTATACAAGAAATGCATATTTATCTATATTTACTACTGTATCTATAGCAAAGAATGGGGATATATCATCCATAGTACCAATGGTTTCCCATCATGATCATACTGAGCATGATGTAAATGTTATAGTAACTGAACAGGGAGTTGCAGATTTAAGAGGATTATGCCCAAGGGATAGAGCTAAGGTTATTATAGAAAATTGTGCCCATCCAGATTATAAAGAAAAATTATTAGATTATTATACTAAAGCATTGAAAGGAGGCAAATATAAACATACACCTCATAACCTAAGTAAAGCATTATCATGGCATGAAAGATATATAAAAACAGGATCAATGAAATAAAAAAAATAGGGGGTTTAAAATGTTTGATAAAAAGAAATTAACAAAAATCAATGAAGATAAACAGAAATGGGAGGAAACTACTTTAAATAAAACTTTAGAAAGATTTCCAGAAAGAAAAGATAAATTCACAACAGGTTCAGGAGAGGAAGTAGAAAGATTATATACACCTAATGATATAGGGGATATCGACTATAATGAAGATTTAGGATTCCCTGGGAAATACCCATATACTAGGGGAGTACAGCCCACAATGTATAGAGGAAGACTTTGGACTATGAGAATGTATGCTGGATTTGCAACAGCAGAAGAATCTAATAAAAGATATAAATATTTAGTTGAACAAGGTTCTACTGGTCTATCTGTAGCAATGGATTTACCTACACAAATTGGATATGATTCAGATCATCCTTTAGCTCAAGGAGAAGTAGGAAAGGTTGGAGTAGCGATAGATTCACTAGCTGATATGGAGGTTTTATTTGATGAAATTCCTCTAGATAAGGTTAGTACTTCGATGACTATAAACGCACCTGCTAGTGTTTTACTTGCAATGTATATAGCAGTTGGTGAAAAGCAAGGGGTTTCAGAAGAGAAATTAAGAGGAACTATACAAAATGACATATTAAAAGAATATATAGCAAGGGGAACTTATATATTCCCAACAGAACCATCAATGAGGCTTATAACTGATATATTTGAGTATTGTTCTAAAAATGTACCTAAATGGAATACAATAAGTATTTCAGGTTACCACATTAGAGAAGCAGGGTCTACAGCTGCTCAAGAGGTAGGATTTACCCTTGCAAATGGTATAGCTTATGTTGAAGCTGCAATAGAAGCTGGATTAGATGTTGATAAATTTGCACCGAGACTATCATTTTTCTTTAATGCTCATAATGACCTATTAGAGGAAGTATCAAAATATAGAGCTGCTAGAAGATTATGGGCTAAAATTATGAAAGAAAGATTTAATGCTAAAAATGAAAAATCAATGAGACTTAAATTCCATACTCAAACTGGAGGATCAACTCTAACTGCACAACAACCGGATAATAATATAGTACGTGTAGCTATTCAAACATTAGCAGCTGTTATGGGTGGAACTCAATCATTACATACTAATTCTAAGGATGAAGCTTTAGCATTACCTACAGAGGACTCAGTTAGAGTAGCTTTAAGAACTCAGCAAATAGTAGCCCATGAAAGTGGTGTAACTAATACTATTGATCCTTTAGCAGGTTCATACTATGTTGAAGCTAAAACTAAAGAAATTGAAGATGAAGCAATGGAGTATATCAATAAAATAGACAATATTGGTGGAGCACCAAAGGCTATTGATATGGGATATATACAAAAAGAAATAATGGATGCTGCATATAAGTATCAAAAGGAAGTTGAAACAGATGAAAGAATTGTAGTTGGTATGAATAAATATAAAGTTGAAGAAGAAACACCTAAGGGATTATTAAAAGTTGACCCTGCTGTAGGAGAAAAGAAAAAGGAACAATTAATCAAATTAAAACAACAACGAGATAATGAAATAGTTAAACAAAAACTTAGCTCTTTAAAGAAGGCATGTGAGGGCGATGAAAATGTTATGCCTTATATAATAGATGCAGTTAAGGTTTATGCTACATTAGGTGAAATTTGTGGAGTAATGAGAGAAGTATTTGGCGAATATGAACAGTCTGTAAGATTATAATTAAAATTTTAGGAGGTATATAAAATGGAAAGACCTATAAGAGTTTTAGTTGCAAAACCAGGATTAGATGGTCATGATAGAGGTGCTAAAGTTATAGCAAGAGCTTTAAGGGATGCAGGTATGGAGGTTATATATACAGGATTAAGACAAACACCTGAACAGATTGTAGCAACATCAATACAAGAAGATGTAGATGTAGTTGCTATGAGTATTTTATCTGGAGCTCATAATCATTTATTCCCATCAGTTGTTAAGTTATTAAATAAAGAGGGAATAGAGGATATTTTAGTTATCGGAGGAGGAGTAATACCAGAGGATGATATCCCTTCTTTAAAAGAAGCAGGAATAGCTGAAATATTTACACCGGGAACACCAACAACTGAAACTATTAGATATATTAAGGAGAATGTTAAAAGATAAGGCTTGTTAGGTGGTGTTTAGTTTGGATTTAGACAAAAGAATATTAAATGGAGATAAAAGAGCATGTGCTCGTCTTATAACAATGGTAGAAAATAACGAAAAAGAAGGTATAGATATAGTAAAAAAAATATATAAGCATAGTGGTAATGCACATGTAATAGGAATTACAGGGCCTCCTGGTGGAGGTAAAAGTACCCTTACTGATAAATTAGCTAAGGAGTTAAGAAAAAGAGGGAAAAAAGTAGGTATTATAGCTGTTGACCCTACTAGTCCCTTTTCAGGGGGATCTATTTTAGGAGATAGAATAAGAATGCAGGATTTAGCAACTGATCCTGGGGTTTTTATAAGAAGTATGGGAACTAGAGGTAATTTAGGAGGGCTATCAAAATCTACACAAAGTGCTATTAAAATTCTAGATGTATATGGTGCTGATTATATATTTGTTGAAACAGTAGGTGTAGGCCAGTCAGAAGTAGATATAGTTAAAACAGTTGATACAGTTGTTATGATTATGGTACCTGGACTTGGAGATGATATACAGGCTATAAAAGCAGGGGTCATGGAAATAGGCGATGTATTTGCAGTTAATAAAAGTGATTTAGATGGAGCGGATAAAACAGCTCTAGAATTAGAGATGATGCTTGATATGGGATTTAAGGAGGATAAAAAGCCTAAAGTATTAAAGGTTTCTTCAAGTAAAAACGAAGGAGTTAGTACTTTGTTAGATGAAGTGATAAGCCATATGGATTATATGATAGATACAGATAAACTACAAAAAAGAAGGGAAGAAAATGCTAAAGTAGAAATTTTAAATCTAGTTGAAGAAGAAATAATGCAAATGGTATTAGGAAAGACAAAAACAGGACAGTTATTAGATGAAGTTTCAAAGAAAACGGCATTAAGAAAGACAAATCCATATGACGGAAAAGATATAATAGTAAAATCAATAAAGGAATAGGGAGTGGATATTATGGTAGGTAAAGTTGATCATATAGGTGTTGCAGTTAAGGATTTAGAGGAAACATTAAAGTTTTATAGAGACGTTTTAGGACTAGAATTACAGGGAACAGAGGTAGTTAAAGACCAAAGGGTAAAGGTTGCATTTTTACCTGTGGGAGATACTGAAATGGAACTTTTAGAATCAACTGACAAAGAGGGACCTATTGCTAAGTATATAAATAAAAAGGGTGAAGGGATTCAACATATAGCTTACAGAGTAGATGATATAGAAAAAGCAATTAAAGAAATGAAAGAAAAAGGAATTAAAATGATAGATGAAAAACCAAGATACGGTGCTGGAGGAGCAAAAATAGCCTTTTTACATCCTAAAAGTACCCATGGTGTTTTAGTAGAGCTTTGCGAAAGAGACTAATCTCTAAAGGAGGGTTTTCATGTCAACAAATAAAAAGGTAGAAGAACTTCGAGCTTATAAAGAAAAAATGAAGCTAGGTGGCGGAGAAGAAAGAATAGAAAAACAACACAAAAAAGGAAAATTAACAGCTAGGGAAAGAATAGAATTATTGTTAGATGAAGATAGTTTTATTGAACTAGATTTATTTGTTAAACATAGATGTACTAACTTTGGTATGGAGAAAAAAGATGCACCAGGAGAAGGTGTGGTAACAGGATATGGAACTGTTGATGGAAGGTTAGTTTATGTATTTGCTCAAGATTTTACTGTTATAGGTGGATCATTAGGAGAAATGCATGCAGCTAAAATTTGTAAAGTTCAAGAGATGGCACTTAAAGTTGGAGCACCTTTAGTTGGTATTAATGATTCCGGTGGAGCTAGAATACAAGAAGGCGTTGATGCTTTATCAGGCTATGGAAGGATTTTTTATAACAATACAATAGCTTCAGGTGTTATACCTCAAATTTCAGTTATAATGGGTCCTTGTGCTGGAGGAGCAGTTTATTCACCAGCTTTAACAGACTTTATATTTATGGTAGATAATACAAGTAAAATGTTTATAACAGGACCACAAGTTATAAAAACAGTTACAGGAGAAGAAGTTTCAGCAGAGGAATTAGGTGGGGCAATGACTCATAATAATACCAGTGGAGTTGCCCATTTTATTCATAATAGTGAAGAAGAATCTATAGAAAATATTAAAAAACTTTTAGGTTTCTTACCTTCAAATAATTTAGAAGATGCTCCAGTTGTTGAAACAGATGATGAAATTAATAGATTAGAAGAAAGTTTAAATTCAATAGTTCCAGAAAACCCTAATAAACCCTATGATATGAAAGAGATAATTACAATTTTAGCTGATGATGGAGATTTCTTTGAAGTTCAACCATACTATGCACAGAATATAATAACAGGTTTTATTAGATTAAATGGTAAATCAACAGGTGTTATTGCAAATCAACCAAGGGTATTGGCAGGTTGTTTAAATATAAATGCATCTGATAAAGCAGCAAAATTCATAAGAGAATGTGATTCCTTTAACATACCAATTCTTAATTTAATCGATGTTCCAGGATTTTTACCAGGAACTGATCAAGAATATGGTGGAATTATAAGACATGGAGCAAAAATGCTTTATGCATATTCAGAAGCAACAGTTCCTAAGGTTTCAGTAATAGTAAGAAAAGCATATGGTGGATCTTATTTAGCTATGTGTAGTAAGGATTTAGGAGCTGATATGGTTATTGCATGGCCAAATGCAGAATTAGCAGTTATGGGACCACAGGGTGCAGCTAATATTATATTTAGAAAAGAAATTAAAAATGCTGATAATTCAGAAGAAAAGAGACAACAAAAGATTGATGAGTATAGAGAAACTGTAGCGAATCCTTATGTTGCAGCTTCTAGAGGATTTGTAGATGATGTAATAGAACCTTTAGAAACTAGACCTAGACTTATAAGTGCCTTTGATATGTTATCAAGCAAAAGAGAGAATTTACCGGTTAAGAAACATGGTAATATTCCACTATAAACTGGGGGGATAAATTTGTTAGAAGATATTATGAATGTTTCTTTATCTGAAGGCTTAATAGTAACTGTATTTAGTATGTTTATTGTTTTTCTTACTTTAATAGTTATTTGTTTTGTATTATTTGGATTTAAGAAATTATTTTATAAAGAAAACAATATAGTTAAAAATAAAACTAAAAAGCCTGAAAGAAAAAGAGAAACTATAAAAAATAAAAATGAAGATGAAGAAGAATTAGTAGCTGTATTAACAGCAGCAGTTGCTGAGTGTATGGGTAAGAATTCATCACAAATAAGGATAAGAAATATAAAAAGAATAAAGCAAAATACTTCAGCTTGGACAAAAGCTGGAAGGGAAGAACAAATATATAATAAAATATAGGGGGCTTATCAATGAGAAAATTTAACATTAGTGTTAATGGTAAAACCTATGAAGTAGAAGTTGAGGAAGTTGAAAGTAAAAATGATAATAAAGTAAAAAGAGAAGTAAAATCAGCACCTAAGCAAAAACCAAAGGCTAAACCAGTGAAAAAAGACCCAAAACCAGAGCCTAAGGAAACCAAAGAAGTACCTAGCGGAGGAGAAACTATAGATGCACCTATGCCTGGAAGTGTATTTGATATAAAGGTAAGTGAAGGAGATACAGTGAATAAAGGAGATGTACTATTAATATTAGAAGCTATGAAGATGGAAAATGAAATAGTAGCCCCAAGGGATGGAAAAGTAGTGGCGATAA
>VEND01000066.1 GCA_009711765.1 Bacillota bacterium
TGTCAGAATTGTGATGGGTTAATGGAACCTATACACTACAAAAGTGTACACGGAATAACTTATAACATTGACGATTAGTGAAGAGCCAAGAATAAGCGGCGAAATCATTTAATCGCCGCCTTTTTTATTTTATATCTAATACATCCCTAGCATCTTTTTTAGATATAAACATTTCAACACTACGCTCCATTTCATGGTCTCTAATAAAAAGGTTTACTAATTTCCTAAGATCAATAGAACGTGCCACTTCTTCACTAATAATAATTACTTTTAAATGTTTATAAAAGGATCTCCTACTAGTTAAAGAAGCAAACTGACGTAGGATTTGATGCATTGAATCCCCTTCACTAGATACATTAGAATATGGTTTTGTATGTGTCCCTCCATACTCTGTAGAACCCTTTATAGCCTTTGGAATTACATATTGCTGTGTGAGTGTAAACCGAGATCTATTACCTAATTTATGTTCCCCTGCTTCTTTTTTTTCTTTTTCCTTAGCCTCTGAAGATTTAGGTTTATCGATAGCTATTCCTAAAATGATACCTAATTCTTCGATTTCATTACTATCCCAACAACCTGTCAAGAAAATATTAAGTATTATTATTAAAATTATTATATGTTTTAACTTATTTTTTTTCATATACTACACCCTTAATATATATAATTAATAAAAGTAATATAGGCATTAAACCGGCCACGAATAGACCAAAATCAGCAAATAAATCTCCTAATTTAAAAACAATATCTAAATTTTCAGGAAAAATTCCTATAATATATATAATTGGTAAAAGAGCATATATAAAAAAATTAATATCCTTTTTAAAGGTTTTACTAAGCCCAAAACTAGCACAATAATAGGAGACAACAAAGGAGGTATATAGGGCTAGAACCCATATTATACTAAAGAAAACTTCAAATCTTTCAATGAAACCACCTGGGAATTCAAATTCAGAAACTATTGCCATTAAAGGATAAGTAACGTTGATTGATTCTTCTATAGTTAAAACTCCGATACCTATTATTGAAGAGGTAAGGTAAAACAATAAAGGAATACTTATACCTATCATAGTAGCCTTTAGAGCCTTATCAGAATTTTTCATAAATGGTAATAATATAAAAATGATTTCAAAACCAGTATAAATAAGAGCAGTTACCTTAACTCCCCTTATTACAGGCAATATTCCCTTTCCTAATACTGGGCGAATATTATTTATTTCAAAGTGTTCTAAACTTATAAACATAACACTAAAAAAAAGCAAACAAATTATAGGGAAATACACTTGACATATTCTTACTATTGGATTTATTCCACCTACTACTAAATAAACACCTACACTTAAAAAAAAGATCATAATAAGTTCTATAGGGGTTTTATCTAAGAGATAGGATTTAGTAATTTCACCTAATATTCTTACTTCAAAGCTAGAAAATAAAATGAAATATACAATTACAATTATATTAAATATAAACCCTAAATACCTACCGGTAATATCATAACTATATTGAAAAAATGTTTTATCAGGGAATTTTTTACTTAGAGTTACTACTATGTATCCAAATAAAAAAGAAATTAAACCACCTAATAAAACACTAATCCAAACATCAGGTGTATTAACAACTACTCCTACAGTTCTTGGAATAGTTATAATCCCCATACCTACAAGGGTGGAAGCTATAGCGATAGATGCTTGTGTTGTGGTGATTTTATCCTTAGGATTATTCATTTTAATCCCCTTTCCTTTTTATATCCTTAGGCTTTAACATTTCAGGACGATTTTTCATAGACATTATAGGTTTTCTTATTATACAATCCTTCCAATCCTTTGGTCTATAGGGTATTAAAGGATTAGTATACTCGGTACCAAAACTTTTTAATTTAACAATATGGACACTTATTAATATAAAGGAAAGTAATATTCCATAAAGGCCCAAAAAACCTGCAGCAAGCATTATTCCAAACCTTAATATTCTAAATGATATACCCAAACTGTATTGAGGAATTGCAAAGGATGATATAGCAGTTAATGCAACAACAATAACCATTATAGGACTAACTATACCAGCGCTAACGGCTGCTTCTCCTATAACTAAACCTCCGACTATCCCTACAGCTTGACCTATTGCCCTTGGTAATCTAACACCAGCTTCTCTTAAAATTTCTAAAGTCCCCTCCATTATTAAAGCCTCTATCAAAGAAGGGAAAGGAACACCTTCTCTACTTGCAGCTATGGATATAGCAAGTTTTGTGGGTATTAATCCTTGGTGAAAAGCTATTAGAGCAATATATAGCGAAGGTAGATATAAAGCAATAAAACTTATAACATATCTTAATAAACGAATTAAAGATGCAAATATCCACCTTTCATTATAATCTGATGGTGATTGTATAAACATAGACATATTAGCTGGAACAATTAAAGCAAAGGGATCAGTATCAAGTAATATTGCAACCCGCCCTTCCATTAAAGCAGAAACTACCTTATCTGGACGTTCTGTCGATAAAACTTGAGGGAATGGAGATAAAAAATCATCCTCTATTAATTGTTCAATATATCCAGAACTTAAAGCACTATCTATATCAATTTTTTCAATTCTTTTTTTAACCTCGTTAACTAATTCTTCATTTGCTATATCCTTAATATAAGTAACGACAAGATCAGTTTTAGACCTTCTTCCTATATTAAATTTATCTAATATAAAATTAGGGTCTTTTATTCTCCTTCTAAGATGAACTATGTTAGTTTTTAATGTTTCGGTAAAGCTATCCTTTGGTCCTTTAACTGTAGGTTCAGTAGAAGATTCAGAAATATCCCTACCTTCCCAGGCCTGTGTGGCTAAGGATAAGCCTTTTTTACTATCCGCTATTAAAAGCACAGTATTACCTGAGAGAATATCATATATACATTGATTTAATGAATCAATTTTACTTACGTTACTTATAGTTATAATCTTTTCACTTATTTTATCTATAATATTATTTTCTGTTGAATTTTCAAGGGATTCTAACATCATTGATTTAAGAATTTGTTGATTAATTTGTGTTTGATCAGCAAGTCCATTTATGTATATTATTGTTGCTTTAATATTAAAATCCTTAATTTTAAATTTTCTTTTAATAACGTCACTATTATGTCCTATAAAGTCATCAATAATTTTTAAATTTTTATCTATATCTTTTGATATAGGTATAGATTTATGATCTTTTCTTTTAATTTCAAAATTATTTTCTTTATTAAGTTGTTTTTTCTTTTTTTCTTAAACCACTTAAACATAAAAATCCTCACTTTCTAATCCATTTAGAAATCCTTGAGATACTAAAAGGAACAATAAAAGCAAAAAAACTTCCAAGTAAAGCATCTAATCTAAATAAATGTAAAAAAAAGCTTTTCAAAATAACACCTCAGCTTATATAAATTAATTTATAATCATATATTAAAGTATTAGATAAAAGGGATTAATTTATTCTTTTATAAGGATTGCAAATTTTCATTCGGGCTTATTATTTTTTTAGTTGTATTTACATATTTTACTTGACGGAATTAAAAGCATAGTATAATATTAACATTGTTAATATTATTAACGTTGTTAATATATAAAAAGGGGTGGGGTTTAATGAAAACTTTAATAGCTTATACTACTAAGCATGGTAGTACTGAAAAATGTGGAAAAGTAATTAATGAAAGACTAAGGACTAAAGGAAATTTAATTGACATAAAAAAAGATAAAGCTAAAATAAAGGAGTATGATGTTATTTTATTAGGTTTTTCAGTTTATGCAGGAAAGGCTCAGAAAGAGATGATAAACTTTATTAATTCAAATGAAAAGATACTTAAAAATAAAGAGATAGGTTTATTTATTTGCTGTAATGATGGAGAAAAATCAATGGAATTTATGAAAGAAAATTTACCTAATTGGATATATGAAAAGGCCTTTGTTAAAAAGCATCTAGGTCATGAGATACATTTTGATAAAATGAACTTCTTTGAAAGATTTATTTATAAGGTTGTAGCTAAAAGTAAGGAGAGTTATTCTGATATAAAGGATGAAAATATAAAAGCTTTATCTAATGAGGTTAATAAGTTAGTTGGTTTAAATGAATAAAAAGGAGATTCAAAGGAAACGTACTAAAAAATATTTTATAGATGCAGCAAAGGAGATAATTGAAAAAAAGGGAGTTAAAAATGTAACTGCAAGGGAAGTAGGAAAAAAAGCAGGTTATTCCTATGCAACTATATATAATTATTTTGATGATTTAAATGATCTTTTTTTCTGTTGTATAGATGATTATATGGAAAGTTGTTATGAATACATTTTAAGTAATTTAGAAAGTAAAGACCCTGTTAAGAGAATAACTGAAATGGGTAGTTTATATTTTAATTACTTTTCAAATAATCCTAATCAATTTAATCTTATTTTTACAGAAGAGTTAGGTAAACCTAAAGAAAAATTAGATAAAGGAAAGTATATTCCATCTGTTGGTTTTATGTTAAATGATGCACTAAATTTGTGTAGTGATAAGGGGATTATTAAAAAAGAAAACATACAAATAATAACAGATTTAATGGTAAATTTCATACATGGCAAACTACTTTTTTTTATAAAGAGAGAAGCTAAGGATCTAGATATAATAAAAAAGAATATAGAAAGTGAAATTTTATTTTTAATAAAGAAAGGTGAGAATTAGGGTGAAGAAAATACTATTAATAATTTTTCTTATCATATTAATCTGTGTTTCAGTTGTTTTTGGATATACTTATATGAAAGTTAAAGAAGCTAAAAAAGTAGCCAGTAATATAGAAATTATGAATGTAGACATTAAAAATATAAATAATGGAACATATATAGGTGAATATAAAATGTCTAGTTTAGTAAGTGCTAAGGTAGAGGTTACTATTAAAGATAATAAAATAAAGGATATTAAATTATTAGAACATAATAATGGTAAGGGTAAAGATGCAGAAAAAATACCTTCTAAAGTTATAAAAAAACAAAGTTTAAAAGTTGATACAATATCAGGGGCAACAATAAGTAGTAAGGTTATACTTAAATCAATAGAAAATGCATTAACTTCTGATAGAATATAGATTGAAATATCAAATTTATTTTAAACTTCATATAAGAGAACAAGGATGTTAATAGAAACACAGATAAAAACGAAAGGATTTTTAATTATGGATTTTATTGTAGATACGCTATTTCAAGTATTTTTTGCATTTTTTTGGATAATTGGATTTGTGTTCTTGATTAAGAAAAACAATAAAAAGGAATATATATATTTATTAATATTGATTCCTCCTCTTTTGATATGGACAGGTTATTCCTATATTAATATACTAAAACCACGATTTCTAGATATTAAATATTATATTAATAAAGATTATAAGGTTACTAGTGGAGAGTGTAGTAATGTGCATCCTAATTCAAAAGGTGTAACTCCATCATTTGAATTAGATGAAAAGATTTATTATTATATGCCAAGGGGTATAAAAGTAAAAGAGGGCAAAAATTTTAAGATAAAGTATCTTCCTAATAGTAAATATGTTATTGAGTTAGAAGATTTGGAATAATTTTTTTACGTTTCAAAAGTTTTAAATAATATATAGTATTAATTATTTTTAAGATAAATTAAGTAAAATATTTAATCTAAAGAGGCAAGGAGAATATATCTTCTTTCCTCTTTTTATATTGATACCTTAATATTATATTAAAATTAAACGAAGTATATAATGGGAAAAATTCTTAAGTAAAATTTTACCAGCTTTTATGGATTCTTTATAGATACTATGATAAACTGTTTATGACAAGCAAAAAGGAGTGAGAGTATTGAGACCTAGCTGGGATGAATATTTTATGGAAATAGTAAATGTAGTAAAAAATAGATCTACCTGTCTTAGAAGACATATAGGAGCTTTGATTGTTAAGGATAAAAGAATATTATCAACAGGATATAACGGTGCCCCAAAGGGATTAAAGCACTGTGAAGAGATAGGTTGTATGAGAAAAAAGCTTAATGTACCTTCAGGAGAAAGACATGAATTATGTAGAGCATTACATGCAGAACAAAACGCAATAGTACAAGCTGCTAATTCAGGAGTTAGTATAAAGGATGCTACTATATATGTTACAAACCAGCCCTGTGTTTTATGTGCTAAGATGATAATTAACGCTGGAATTAAAAGGGTTGTTTTTGGAGGGAAATACCCAGATGAGCTGGCAGTAAGCTTATTTAGGGATGCGGATATAGAATTGATTGAATTTGATAAGTTTAGGGAATAATATGTAACAAAATTATAAATTGACTTGATAAAACTGTTAAAGTAAAATTATTATAAGGGATTTATGTTTAAAGAAGGAGCGATTTAATGTATAAATATTATATACCGTTTTTTGCGGCACTTTTAATAGCCTATTTTTCAGTACCCTTTGCAAAAAAAATAGCCCATAAGCTAGGAGCGATAGATATACCTAAGGATAAAAGAAGGGTTCATAAAAAACCTATACCATTATTAGGTGGTTTAGCAATATATTTTTCAACTATAATATCCTTTATAATATTCTCTTTTTCTGGGCAGTTAACCATGGATAAGAGTCTAATATCAATAATAATAGCAGCTACAATAATAGTTGTAACAGGAGTTATAGATGATACGAAGGATATGTCTGCTAAATTTAAATTACTTATGCAGATAATCGCAGCCTTTGTACTTATATGGGGAGATATTAAAATAACCTTTGTTAGTAATCCCTTTGTAGAAGGTTATGCAACTATAGATTTAAAATTATTATCGATACCAGTAACTATATTTTGGATAGTAGGAATAACTAATACCCTTAATTTAATAGATGGTTTAGATGGTCTAGCAGCTGGAGTTGGTGGAATAGCATCATTGTCATTATTATTTGTAGCATCTACATTTATAGGTGTAGACCCTATTTATGGAGTAGTTATGATTATGGCATCAATCCTTGCCGGAGCAGCCTTTGGATTTTTACCCCATAACTTTAATCCAGCAAAAATATTTATGGGGGATACAGGAGCATTATTTTTAGGATTTATGTTATCTGTTATATCTATAAGGGGTGTTATGAAAAGTTTTACAGCTGTATCCTTAGTACTTCCTATAGTTATTTTAGGACTTCCAATATGTGATACTGCATTTGCAATAATTAGAAGAGCTATAAATAAAAGACCAATAATGGAAGCTGATAAAGGACATTTACACCATAGATTATTAGAGCGAGGTTTAACACAAAAACAAACAGTACTTATACTTTATTTTATAAGTATATCCCTTGGAGGATTAGCAGTATTAATGACTGGGATGGATGTATCCCAAAGTATACTTACTTTAGGTATTACTATGGCTATTGTACTTTTAATAGCAACACAAATAGGTGTTATAGATATGAAAAAGAGAAAAGGAATAAATGATAGTGAAAGAAATTGACAAATAATAACATATAAAATAAAATTAAAACAAAGTATAAAAAGGGCAAATTGCCCTTTTTTAATGTATAATTTAGAAGGGAATGATAATATGAAAAAAATAAAGGTTTTAACTGTTTTTGGTACAAGACCAGAGGCTGTAAAAATGGCACCGGTTGTAAAGGCTCTTAATAAGAATAAATACATAGACCATGAAGTATGTGTAACAGCTCAGCATAGGGAAATGTTAGATCAAGTCCTTCAAATATATGATATAAAGCCTGATCATGATCTTGATATATTTGAGCATGGACAGAGTTTAACTAAAGTTACAACAAGGGCTTTAGAGGGATTAGAAGGAATTATTAAAAAAGTAAAACCTGATGTATTGTTAGTACAGGGAGATACAACAACAGTATTTGCAGGAGCATTAGCAGGTTTTTATCATAGGGTGAAAATAGGCCACGTAGAAGCAGGACTTAGAAGTCATGATCTTTATTCTCCATACCCAGAGGAAGCTAATAGAAAGTTAACTGGAGTTATCACTAATTATCATTTCGCACCGACTGAGAAAAACAAACAAAATCTTTTAGATGAGGGTTATGATGATGAAAAAATATATATAACAGGTAATACAGTTATAGATGCTTTACTTGAAGTTGTTAAAGATGATTATAAGTTTGAAGATGAACTTCTTAATGATATAGACTATGAAAATAAAAAGGTAATACTTCTTACATCCCATAGAAGGGAAAACTTAGGAGAGCCTATGGAAAATATATTTACTGCAATAAAAGAAGTGGTAAATAAAAATGAGGATGTTGAAGTTGTATTTCCAGTTCATTTAAATCCTAAGGTAAGAGAAATAGCTAATAGCATATTAGATGATACTAAAAGAGTACATTTAATTGAGCCAGTTGATTATTTAACTATGGCTAATTTACAAAACAAATGTCATTTAGTAGTAACTGATTCAGGTGGAATTCAAGAGGAAGCACCATCTTTAGGTAAACCTGTATTAGTTGTAAGAAAAGAAACAGAAAGACCTGAGGGTATTTCAGCAGGAACTGCAAAGCTTTTAGGTGTTGATAAAGAAAAGATATTTAAAGAGGTTGATTTATTAATAAATAATGATGATGAGTATAAAAAGATGGCAAATGCAGTTAATCCTTATGGTGATGGTAAGGCATCTGAAAAAATAGCAGATATTATAGTTGATAGTTTTAAATAAGAAAGAAGGTAAAATATATAAATAGATCTAAGTCAAAATCTCAGTGCTATGGTTAAAAGTAAAATAGTCTTGATATGTTGCTTAAATAAAAAAGTTAGAAATATGAATTAGTTTTTCATATTTCTAACTTTTTTAGGTTTTATTAGTCTTTTTTATAGTCCTATTTTGCGGATTTTAGAACTTGTAATTTGATTTCTTGATTATCAACTTTATCTGATAATTTGTCTAATCTTTTATTAATTTCATCTAATCCTTTAATGTTTTGTTTATATCCATCATAAAGAGCTTTATGATTTTCATCTATCTTATTTTCTAGACTTATCATATCCTGTTTTGTAGCCATATTTGATTTCATTTCCTGGATTTCAATATACATTTTGTTTAATAAATCAAATGTTTTTTTCTAAGATATAAGTTTGTATGAATTACTTAATTATAGATTATAATTAGATGATAGCAATTAATCTAATACCCTTAAGTTTTGTAATTTTTCTATATTTAGCTACTTAAAAAAACTATGTTAATCGTAAGTTAATATTAAGCTAATTGTCCTTAAATGTTGAAAAGAGTCGAAAAATTCATATATAATGGAGATACAACTATTATATAAAGGATGGTGTTAAATGTTAAAAAAGATTAATTTTAAAAGTGTAAAAACAAGACTAACTCTAGCAATATTATTACTTATGGTAATACCCCTTATAACAATTACATATTATGTAAACACAACATTTAAAACTCAGTTAATTAAAGATCATACAGATTCAACAACCAAAGAAATTATTCAAGTTGATAATGCAATTAATATGTTCTTTGAAACTGTAAAAGAAAATTGTGAAATGCTAGCCTCTAGTAAAACAGTAAAAAATTTAGATAATACTATAACCACTTATATGGATAAAAAGGAAATAAACATGACCCCTTCTACTAACGGTGGTATAGAAGAGGATATATATAATAAATACTTAAATTTTGCTAAGACTCATCCTAAATCTGCATATGTATATATGGCAACAAAGGATGGTGGATACATACAGTGGCCAGAGGGTACTATAATGGATAATTATGATCCTAGAAAGAGACCCTTTTATAAAAAGGCTATGGAAAATAAAAATAAAACAGTTAGAACTAGCCCTTATTATTTTGAAGCTGATGATAAGTCGATAATAAGTACAATTACAACCATTAAAAATGATCATGGTGAAATAGTAGGAGTCCAAGGATTAGATGTTAGTCTTAAAGGACTTACTGATATAGTAAAAAACATAAAAATAGGTGAAAATGGTTACGTGATCATGACAGATAGTGATGGAACAATACTTGCCCACCCTAAAAACTCTAAAATGAATTTTAAAAATATAGATAAATTAAATATAGATAAACTAAAAAATATTGAAAAAATGGATACTGATAATTTTGAATTTAGTAAAGATAATGTTTCATATTTCGCTAATGTATTTACATCTAAAGAAACAGGTTGGAAGTTTATTGCTATAGTTAAAAAGAAGGAATTATTAAAAAGTGCAGAAAAAATAAGTAAAGTGCTTATAATGATTGCATTAGCATTTATTTTAGGCTCTATAATACTTGCATATCTTTATGCAAAACGATTTACAAAACCCCTTTATGAAATAACTAAACATATGAAGCATATAGAATCTGGAGATTTTACTAAGGATATTTCTAAGGATTTATTAAAAAGGGAAGATGAATTTGGTATTTTATCAAAGGCATTTGAAAAAATGCAAAGGGATTTAAGTAGCTTAGTGAAAGAAGTAAAAAATTCAGCAAAATATGTATCTGATTCTTCTAAAGTTTTACTTAATATGAGTGAAGAAACAAGTAGTTCTATAGAGGATGTGGCTATTGCCATAGATGAGGTTGCAAAAAGTACTGATGAGGAAGCTAAGGATATAGAAGAGGGAGCTTTAAAAGTTAATAAACTTGCAGATACTATAGAATCAGTTTCAAAGGGAAATATAGTGATGGAAGAAAGAACAGAGGATATGAAAGCATTAAGTTTAAATGGATTAGATATTATGAATTCCCTTGTTGAAAAATCAGGAGAGGTAAATAAGTCTGTTGAAAATGTAAATGATATTATACTTAAGATGGATACTATGTCAGAAGAGATAAATGAAATAATAGATGCTATTAAAGATATAGCTGAACAAACTAATTTACTTGCATTAAATGCAGCTATTGAAGCAGCTAGAGCAGGAGAGGAAGGGAAAGGCTTTGCAGTTGTTGCAGATGAAGTTAGAAAACTAGCAGAACAATCAGGAAAATCAACTGAAAATATTAAAACATTAATAGAAAAAATACAACAACAATCTAAAATAGCAGTTAATGGTATTAAAAATACAAAAGAAATCACAGAAAGCCAAGATAAATCAGTTAATGAAACAGAGAATATATTTAAAGATATTTCTAATTCCATAGAAAAAATATCCGCAAAGGTAAATGAAGTGAAGGTAAGTAATAAAAATATGACAGAAAGAAAGGATGAAATACTAGATATTATAACTAGTTTATCAGCAGTTGCACAACAAACAGCAGCTAGTGCTGAAGAAATTGCAGCAGCTAGTGAAGAACAATCTGCTACTACTGAGGAACAATCAGCATCAGCTAAGAAATTAAATGAACTTTCTAATAAACTTGAAAATGCAGCAGATAAATTTAAAGTTTAAATTAATGAAGACTTTCCTTTTTGGAAAGTCTTTATTTTAGCTATAAATGAAGGATAGTATTACAATTTCTAGAATAATATTCATATATAGGCTTTATTTATATTGATTTTTGTGTTAACATTGTTTTGTACAAAACTAATTATAAAAATGGAGGTGCACTTAATGGATAAATTTATTAAATTAGACGAAGCTGTTGACCAAATTAAGGATGGTATGACAGTAATGATAGGAGGTTTCCTAGGTTGTGGAAACCCACATAAGATAATCGATAAGCTAGTTGATAAAGGAGTAAAGGATTTAACAATAATAGCAAATGATACTTCTTTTGTTGATTATGGTTTAGGAAAACTTGTTGCAAATAAACAAGTTAAAAAAGTTATAACTTCCCATATAGGTACTAACAAAGAAACAGGAAGACAAATGAATGAAAAAGAAACAGAAGTTATTTTAGTTCCCCAAGGAACTTTAGCTGAACAAATTAGAGCTGCTGGTGCAGGTCTAGGAGGGATATTAACACCTACTGGAGTTGGAACTATAGTAGAAGAAGGTAAAGAAAAGATAGAAATTGAAGGAAAGGAATATCTTTTAGAACTACCTTTAAGTGCTGATGTAGCTTTAATAAAAGGATCAAAGGTAGATAACTTTGGAAACGTTTATTATGAAAAGTCTACAAGAAACTTTAACACAATAATGGCAACAGCTGCAGAAACTGTAATAGTAGAAGCAGAAGAAATAGTAGATGAAATAAATCCTAATAATGTAATGACACCTAATATATTTATTGACTATATTGTTGGGGGTGAAAAATAATGGATAAAAAGCAAATTAAAGAAGTTATAGCTAAAAGAGTAGCAAAGGAATTTTCAGATGGAGATGTTGTAAACTTAGGTATTGGTTTACCAACAAAGGTAGCAAATTACATAGCAGATGATATAAAAGTTATATTACAATCGGAAAATGGTTTTATAGGTTTAGGACAAGCCCCTGAAAAGGGTAAAGAGGATAAAGACTTAACAAATGCAGGAGCACAGCCTGTAACAATAAAAAAAGGTGGAGCATTTTTTGATAGTGCAGAATCCTTTGCAATAATCAGAGGAGGACACGTAGATGCTACTGTTTTAGGAGCACTTCAGGTTGATGAAGATGGTAATTTAGCAAACTGGATGATACCTGGAAAGATGGTTCCTGGAATGGGTGGAGCAATGGATTTAGTTGTTGGAGCTAAAAAAGTTATAATAGCAATGGTACATACTCAAAAGGGTAGACCAAAGATATTAAAGAAATGCCAATTACCTTTAACTGCTAAAAATCAAGTTGATATGATAATAACTGAAATGGGAGTTATAAAGGTAACTGATAAGGGATTAGTTTTAACTGAGCTTGGGCCAGAGGTAACTGTAGAAGATGTTAAATCTAGTACAGAGGCTGAATTAATAATAGCTGATGATCTTAAGAAAATGGATGTTTAAAATTAAATAGCAGCTTTTTATTGCTGCTATTTATATTTTTTATTTGTTAAAATTTAAACTTTAACAAATATATATTCTAATAATTAAAACAAAGATAAAAAATAGTAAAAAAAGCAAAAGTTGTATTTTACTAGTTTGACAACAAACTTTTTCAGTTTAAGTCACTCTATTAAATAATAAAAATAAAACAATTAAAGGAGGAGAACAAATGTTAAAGAAACTTTCTAAAGGCTGTGTAAGCCTAGTACAAAAGTATTTACCAGACCCATTTTTATTTGCGGTATTATTAACATTTATAGTATTTGTTTTAGGTATGATATTTACAGGACAGGGTCCTGGAGCAATGGTAAATCATTGGGGAGCTGGATTTTGGAATTTATTAGCTTTTTCTATGCAGATGGTTTTAGTATTAGTAACAGGACATGCCCTTGCTAATGCGCCAATTATTAAAAAGGGTTTAAGAAACTTAGCAAGACTTGCCCATACACCACTTCAAGCTATATTTGCTGTAACTTTTCTTTCAATAATAGCTTGTTGGATTAACTGGGGATTTGGATTAGTAATAGGAGCTTTATATGCAAGACAATTAGCTAGACAGGTTAAAGATGTTGATTACAGATTATTAATAGGTGCAGCTTATTCAGGATTTTTAGTATGGCACTCAGGTATATCAGGTTCTGTGCCACTTAAGCTTGCTACAAGTGGTCCTGACTTAGCAAAGGCTACTAATGGTGCTGTAACAGAAGTTATTTCTACAAGTAATACTATATTTGCACCATTTAACTTAATTATTGTTGCTGTTATATTAATAACTATGCCGTTAATAAACAGAGCAATGCATCCTAGTAAAGAGGAAACTATTTCTATAGATCCTGAATTATTAGAAGATGAAGAAGCTGTAGCAGAAGTTGAAGATCCAACCGTTGCAGACAAAATTGAAGAAAGTAAAATAATATCTATGATACTAGGTGTTTTTGGCTTGGTATTTGCAGGATTTTACTTTAGTAAAAATGGATTCTCACTTAATTTAAATATAGTTAACTTTATGTTTATGTTTGTAGGTATTATACTTCATGGAACACCTAAAAACTATATACACGCTGTGAAAGAAGCAACTAAGGGTGCTTCAGGTATTATCTTACAGTTCCCATTCTATGCTGGAATCATGGGAATGATGGTTGGAGGTAATGCTGAAACAGGAGTAAGTTTAGCAGGAGTTATATCTAAAGGATTTGTAAGTATATCAACAGAAACTACTTTCCCATTATTTACATTCCTAAGTGCAGGTATTGTTAACTTCTTTGTACCTTCCGGTGGAGGACAATGGGCAGTTCAGGCACCAATTATGATGCCAGCAGGTGCAGATTTAGGAGTATCAGCTGCAAAAACTGGTATGGCTATAGCCTGGGGAGATGCTTGGACTAATATGATTCAACCATTCTGGGCACTACCAGCATTAGGTATAGCAGGATTAGGAGCAAGAGACATTATGGGATTTTGTATAGTAGATTTAATATATACAGGTATCATAATAGCAGCAGGGTTAATGTTTTTATAGATATTTAAAACCAGGAGAATTTCTCCTGGTTTTTTCTACCATATATTATTGCCAAATTCATCGTATAAACGATATACTATTTTTTTAATTTCAGTTGAGTATTCCTTAGAAACTTTAATAGATTCTATTATAACTTTTCTTTTACTAACATCATATTCATACTTTAAATCCTTATCATCATTCTTTGGATGGGGGATGACTATTTCTAAATCCTTAATTTTAAGGGATTTATTTTTCCTAGCCAAAATAATATATTCACCCTTATTAGTCTCTACTCTAAATAATTTAGTATCGTCATTTTGACAACGGCTAGAAAAATTATGGGAATAGAGATTTTTTTCTACCTTAGTAAAGGTTGAATGTCCAAATCTATGGGTTGTATTATTTGAAAATATAACTACCTTTCTATTATCTAAGTCTAATATTTTATAAATAGTTAAATCTATATCTAAATATTCTTTTAATGCATTTTTAATATCTTTATTACTTTCGATTTCATATAACTCACCTTCTTTAGAGATATCACCATTTTCTACTTTAGTAAATGTATTATAGATATCTATAATATTAAAAACACCTACAATGGCAGTTGTAGTGAATAAAACTAAAGTTAAAGCTATTAATATAAGTAAAATCTTAAAAAATTCCCACATGATAGTCATTCCTTTACTGTAAAATTATGTATCGAATTCAATTAATTTTACCATATCTTTATTCTTTATAGCAAGTTAAACAGATTATAAATCATCTAATTTGGACATACTCGAAATATATGTTTAATAGGAGAGGGAGATATGGTAAAAAAATACTCAAGTGAAATTGAAATTGAAAAAAGAAAAGACCTAGAAAGTTTTTTAGAAAATGTAGTTTATATTGATATTGAAACTTCAGGTCTTGAGCCAAAATCATCTGAGATATTAGAACTTGGTGCCATAAAGGTTAAAGATAGTGAAATTTTAACTTTTCATAGCTATATAAAAAATAATAAACTAATACCTAGAAATACTTTTGATATTTGTAGTGGCTTAACTATGAAGGATTTAGAAAATGCCCCTAATATTAAAGAGGTATCTAAGAAATTTATTGAGTTTATAGAAGACTTTCCTTTAATATGTCATAATAAAAGTTTTGAGAAAAAATTTTTAGATACATACCTATTAGATGAAAAAACAAATAAACCTATAAAAAATGATTACTTATGTTCCATGGAACTTATATCTATTTTAGAACCAGGATTAAATGAATTTAATCTAAACTTCCTTAAATACAAATTATGTGGAGATAGTAATAAAGAACTCCATAGAGGCTTAGAGGACTCAATAGATACTTTAAAAGTTGTAAATAATACACTTTTAAGGCTATTAAATTCAAAGAGATATGAATTTATTATATCTTTTTTTAAAGATAATAGCTGGGAGTGGATTAAGTTTTTAAAAAGACCTAAACAAAAGCTTAAATTATCTTTTAAGGATGATAACAATTTATATAAAGATTCATGTGGCTTTACTATAACAAAATATAAGAATAGTTATGTAGATATATTAAAGAATAAAAAGCTTTGGGATAAGTATTTTAATTTAAATTACGAAGTAAGAAAAGAACAACTTGATTATGCAAAGGTAATAGAAAATACCTTTAAGGAAAAAGAAATACTTCTTGCAGAGGCACCTACGGGTTTAGGTAAATCCTTTGCTTATTTAGTTATAAGTATTCTTTATTCATATTTTAATAAAAAGCATATATTTATATCAACAGCTACTAAGGGACTACAAAAGCAATTACTTAAAGAAATACCTAAGTTATTAACTTATATGGGGATAAATGTGGATAATTTCATCTATGACGATATAAAAGGTGTGGATAATTATATATGTTTAAAGAGAGCTTATAAGTATATAGAAAATAAAAAACTAAATGGAACCCTTGAAGAAAAAAAGGCATGTTTATATATTAGTAATTTAATTTACTCAGATAAAGATATAGATATAGATAATTTAAATTATTGGGTAGTTAAAAATTTTGAAAAAATGAAGAATACATTAGAAAACATAAAATGTGTTGATAAATATAGTTGTAGTTTATGTAAATATGATAATTGTTTATTAAAAAGAAAGATTTCTAATTTAAAAAAATCAAACCTTACAATAATAAATCATCATTTATTTAGTAACTGGCCATATTCAGATGTTGAAATTGAAAATATAATATTTGATGAAGCTCATAATTTAAAGGATATTTACCTTAGTTCAATGACAGATGAATTTGGGTATTTTTCATTAAAAACATTTCTAAATGGACTTTATAATGTAAAAACAAAACAGGGATATCTTTTAGCTTTATATAAAAAATATAATACCCAGTGTATAGGATATAAAGAAAAAATAATAAATAGAATTAAAAAAATTAATACTTTACTTGAAAATAAAAATAAATTTATTAATATATTTATGAAATTAACAAAGGATATAGAAACTGAATATGACTATCAGCTATCCATACCAAGGGATATATCAAATGAATGGATGGAATTTAATGAATATATAACTAAGATTTCTATATTAGTTAAGGAATTAAAAGAACTTTTAAAAGATATTATTGAAAAAATTGAAGATGTATATACTGAAGAGGGTTTAAGGGTAAGTCCAATATATAATTTTTTTAATAAGAAAATAAGTGAATTAACTATTTTTACTATGATTACAAATAATTATTTTTCAATGTATGATAAGGATAATTGCTATCATCTTGAAATAGATAAAAACTTTAATTCTTGGAAGATTGTAAAAAAGCCCTTTGATATAAAAAATAAATTTAAAGAGGATTTAAAAGATAAAAAATCATGTATTATGACTTCTGCAACCCTTAGTGTTAAGGGTATAAAAAAAGGGGAGTTTACTTACTTTAAAGAGTTATTAGGTCTTGACTTTTTAAATGATGATAGAAAATTAAATATATTAAAGATTTCTCATATATTTGATTATAAAAATAAATCAGTATTTGCAATTCCAACTGATGTATCTCCATTTAATTATAAGTTTAATGAAAATAAATATTTCATAAAAGATGTGTCTAAATATATAGAAGATATATCTATAAGCTTAAATGGAAAGACCCTTGTATTATTTCCAAGTTTAAAAAGAAGGAATTTAGTATATGAAAAAATACTTCCAACACTTAATGAAAGTAATATAAGTCTTTTAACTTCTTCTAAGGATATAGAAAGATTAAGAGATTCTAATAATACTTCTGTTTTATTAGGCTCAAGGGGATTATATGAAGGTGTGGATATTAAAGGAGAGGGGCTTAAATGCGTAATAATAGAAAAGGTTCCTAATAATTATACTAACACTCCATATAAAATCGAGAAAAGAAAGGATTTTGCAAGGAAGAATATAAAAAAATTTAAATACTTAAGTCTTTCAGCAAATATGTTAAATGATGATAAAATAAATTTAGCACATAATAAAGATTTACTAAAAGGATGTATTGAAAAATGTATAAATACATTAGAATGTGATAAAGAAATAACTTATAAAATAATTAAAAAGTATTTAAATGAAAATGATTTTAGTATTAATGATAGAAGTATAAAAGCTTTTATAGAATATTTAAATCAAATAGTTGGAGTAAAATATTATATGGAATATGAATTACCAGAAACAATAATTAGACTTAAACAAATGGTAGGAAGACTTATTAGAAGTAATAATGATTATGGTTATGTTTTTATATTAAATGGTTTAAATAATAATAAAACAAGTACTAACTTAATAAAAAGAAATTTTCATTATATGAATATAGAAATAGGTTCTAAAGATTTATTACTTAAGTCTATGAAAGAAAATATGTTAATGTGGGAATCAGAAGGCATTTTAAGTTACACTTAAGAGTGAGACTCTTAAGTTGTTAACTTAAATGCCTTAATTTTTTTATTAAGGATTTTCTTAAAAGCTAAATGAGATATTAAACCTGTTAATATATAAGCTATAGATATTGAAGTAAATACTCCTATTAACCCGAAGGATTTTGATAATATAAAAGCTAAAGGTATACAGAAAATAAACATTTCTAATATACTTAAACTTGAAGCATGAATTGGTTTATTTAATGCATTTAAACTTGCAGTTGTGATTAAATATATACCCTGTAATGTATAAGTGAATGGAACTATTTTTATATAAAGTGTTATATTTTTAATAACTAAAGGATCGTCATTGAAAGCTTTAGCAATAGGCTTTGAAAAGATAATAAGAAGTATAGAGATAATTATTCCATTAATAATAGAAAATATTTCTCCTTGTTTAAAACCTTCCCTAACTCTTTTAGGTAATTTAGCACCCCAGTTTTGTCCCATAAATGGAGCAATAACAGAGGATAGAGCATTTATTGTAGCTATTGCAAAAAACTCTATTTTTGAAGCCACTCCATAGGCTGCAACTGAAGCAGTACCAAAGGGAGATATTATACCTGTAATAATACCCACACCTAAAGGGATTATCATCTTAGTCCCTGCATTAGGAAGTCCTACAAATAAAATTTGCTTCCATGAATTAAGGGTTTCTTTTAATATAGGTTTTTTAAATAATATGAGTTTTTCCCTATGTATTAATATGTATAGTGCTACTGTAAATGTTACCATTCTTCCTATTAATGTAGCCAAAGCAGCCCCTGTTATACCAAGCTTTGGAAAGGGACCTAGTCCGAAAATAAATAAAGGGTCTAAGCTTATATTAATTAAAGCTCCAATAACCATTACCATACCTGGTGTTTTGCTATCACCAGTTGCCCTTATTATGTTATTTCCAACCATTGGAATGACTACAAATATCATTCCTAGATACCAAACTCTCATATATTCTTTTATATAGGGAAGTGTATTTTCCTTTGCTCCTAATAAGCTAAATATAGGTTCAATAGTTAACTCGCCAATTGTTACACATAATATAACAATTATAAGGCCTAAAAAAAGACTATCTGTTGCTAATCTTTTAACTAATCTATCATCGCCTCCACCTATAGCCCTAGATAATACTGAACTTGTACCCATACCTATACCTTGGGCTAAACTACTTATAATTAATATAACAGGGAATGTATAAGAAAGGGCAGCAAGTTGATTTTTACCTAATTGGCCTACAAAATAAGTATCTGCTAAATTATAAATGACCATACTAAATATTCCAAATATCATAGGGATTGTAAGTTTTATTAAAACAGTTTTTACATCGCCTTTTGTTAATATCTTTTTATCACTTAATTTTTTCATATATACACCTCTATTTATCTATATAGGATTTATTATTATTCATAACTATATCTAAAAGTCTAAATAATTCACCGACTTCTTTAGTTTTTAAACCTTTCTTTGATATTTCTGTTATTTCTTTTAATGTTTTTTCTATTTCAGGCATTAATTTTCTTCCTTTCTCATCTATAAAGAGCCTAAAAATACGTTTATCATCCTTATCTTTTTTCCTTTTAATAAAATTTAAATCTATAAGTTTTTTTATAGCTCTTGCAGTTGTGGCTTTATCAATATCTAACATTTTACTTAAGTCCTTTTGAGATAAACCTTCATGTTTGTTTATAACTATTAAAAACATATATTGGCCACTACCGAGATTATATTTTTTAAGTTTTCTATTAATGATTATTTGTTGTTGTCTATAGATGATTGATATATACTTACCTATTGATTTATGATCCAAAATAGTCCCCTCCTTATTTAGTTGCGATAACAACTAAATACATAATAACACAATATAGTTGTCAATGCAACTAATTATAAAAATAGTACTATAGACCCTTTTTATACATAAATCATTAATTAGGACATATATTTTAATATAACAAGTTTTCTTAACCTATAAATAATGGACAAGGGGTGAATGTTAATGATTGATTATAATTTTCCTAATACATTTGATATACATTTATTTCACGAAGGTACAAGCTATGAAAGTTATAAATTCTTAGGCGCCCATTTAATAAATAAGGAAGGTGTTAAAGGAGTTAATTTTACCCTTTGGGCACCTAATGCTTTAAGTGTGAGTGTTTTAGGGGATTTTAATAATTGGGAGTTAGATGAATTTAAATGTAAAAGAATTCCTAATTCAGGACTTTTTAATATTTTCATACCTAATATTAAAGAAGGGGATATATATAAGTATCAGATAAAAACTAAAGATGGTAAAGATATTTTAAAATCTGATCCCTATGGATTTTCTCAAGAACTAAGACCTAAGACAGCTTCAATAGTAACGGATATAAATAAATATAACTTTAATGATGAGACTTGGATGGAAAAAAGAAAAAAATTCAATATAGATAATCCTATAAATATATATGAAGTTCATATAGGATCGTGGAAAGAAAAGGGTAAAAACTTTCTTAAATTTAGTGATGTAGCCTGTGAGCTTATAGATTATGTTAAAGAAATGGGATATACCCATATAGAACTTTTACCCATAACAGAACATCCCTATGATGGTTCTTGGGGGTATCAATCAACGGGTTATTTTTGTCCTACAAGTAGGTATGGAACACCAGATGAATTTAAATATTTTATAGATAAGTGTCATCAAAATGATTTAGGAGTTATCCTTGATTGGGTTCCTGGGCACTTTTGTAAAGATATTCATGGATTATATAACTTTGATGGTAGTAATCTTTATGAATATGATAATCCTTTAAAGGCTGAAAATCATAAGTGGGGAACAGCTAATTTTGACCATGGAAAAAAGGAGGTAAAATCTTTTCTAATATCTAGTGCAGCATATTGGTTTAATATATTTCATATAGATGGACTAAGGGTAGATGCAGTAAGCCATATGTTATATCTTGATTATTTAAAAGAAGATAGTGAGTGGGTAGCTAATAAATTTGGTGGTAATAAAAATCTTGATTCAATAAATTTTTTAAGAAATTTAAATCAAACTATTAAAAGAGTTTTTCCAGATGTATTAATGATTGCAGAGGAATCCACAGCCTATCCCTTAGTAACAACTCATAAGGAAATAGGAGGTTTAGGTTTTGATTTTAAATGGAATATGGGATGGATGAATGACATATTAAAATATATGAGTTTAAGTCCTAATAAAAGAAAAGAAAATGAAAATCTAATTACATTTTCTTTTACCTATGCATTTAATGAAAATTTTATATTGCCACTATCCCATGATGAAGTAGTCCATGGGAAGAAATCTTTAATAGAAAAGATGCCTGGAAGTTATGATGAGAAGTTTTCTAATTTAAGATTACTTTTTTCTTATATGATAGCCCATCCAGGGAAGAAATTATTATTTATGGGAGGTGAGTTTGCACAATTTATAGAGTGGGATTATAAAAAAGGTTTAGACTGGCTTTTACTTCAATATAGGTCCCATTATAGGTTTTCAAATATGATAAAGGTTTTAAATAATTTATACCTAAGGGAAAGTTCTTTATACAAGCTAGATAATAGTCTTAAAGGTTTTAGATGGATAGATCATAATAAAAGTGTTTTTATTTTTATAAGGAAGGATTTAAAGGAAAACTTTTTAATATTAGTTTTTAATTTTGGGGTTGAGGAATTTAAAAATTATAAAATAGGGGTGCCTGAATATGGACTATATAGAGAGATTTTTAATAGCGATGATAAAGCTTTTGGTGGGACAGGGTATGTTAACGATAATTTAATTAAAGCAAATAAAAAAAGTTGGCATAATATGCCCTATTTAATAAATATAAAGATACCTTCACTAAGCTCATGTTTTATAAAACTAGATAAGGGGGATAGCTATGATAAAAAGAAAAAAGGAAATGATAGCGATGCTTCTTGCCGGGGGGCAAGGATCTAGGCTTAAAAGCTTAACTAAAAGGTTAGCAAAACCTGCGGTACCCTTTGGCGGGAAATATAGAATTATTGATTTTGCCCTTAGTAATTGTTCTAACTCAGATATATATACAGTGGGAGTACTTACCCAGTATCATCCCCTTCTTTTAAATAATCATATAGGTATAGGAAGTCCATGGGATCTAGATAGAAGGGATGGAGGAGTAAGTATATTACCACCCTTTGTAAGAGAAGAAGGTGGAAGATGGTATAAAGGAACTGCAAATGCTATATATGAAAATATAGAGTTTATAGAAAATTATAACCCAGAATACTTACTTGTACTTTCAGGGGATCACATATATAAAATGGATTATCAAGAACTTTTAGAATACCACAAAGAAAAGGGTGCAGATGTAACAATATCAGTTATAGAGGTTCCTTGGGAAGAGACTAATAGATTTGGGATTATGAATACTAATGATGATTTTAGTATATACGAATTTGAAGAAAAACCTAAAAATGCTAAAAATAATTTAGCATCAATGGGAATATATATATTTGATTGGAAAAAACTTAAAAACTATCTAATAGAAGATGAAAAAGATGAATTTTCAAGTAACGATTTTGGTAAAAACATAATACCAAAAATGCTTAATGATAATTTGAAATTATATGCCTATACCTTTAAAGGATATTGGAAGGATGTAGGTACTATAAAGAGTTTATGGGAAGCTAATATGGATTTAATTAAGGACAATCCCCTAGATTTATATAGTAAAGAATGGAAAATATATTCAAAAAATCCAATAAGTCCACCCCATTATATATCAAGAGAGGGAAAAGTTAAAAATTCATTATTAAATGAAGGCTGTATAATCCATGGTGATGTTAAAAATTCTGTTCTTTCTCCAGGGGTTTATATAGGAGAAAACTCTAAAGTTATAGATTCAGTTATTATGCCTAATGTAAAAATTAAAGATCATTCAATTATAAAAAGAGCAATTATAACCAGTGATATAACTATAGATTCAGGAAGTATTATAGGTAAAGAAAATAGTGAAATAACTGTAATAAGTGAGTAGGAGGTGTATTATGAAACGTTTTATGGGGATTATTAATCTTGGTGAAAATGAATCTAAAATTAAGGAAATTACTTATAATAGACCCATAGCTTCTGTTCCTATCGGGGGAAGATATAGAGTAATAGATTTTACTTTATCTAATATGGTAAATGCAGGCATACAAAATGTTGCAATATTTACTCAAGGTAAAAACAGATCATTAATGGGTCATTTAGGTTCTGCTAAACCCTGGGATTTAAATAGAAAGTATGAAGGATTGTTTGTTATAAATCCTGTTTTAGAACCTGAGGATACTATTATAAGAAAGGGAGATATAGAAAGTTTTAAAAATAATATAGATTATATCCAAGGAAGTAAACAGGAGTATGTTTTATTAACTAAAAGTTACATGTTATATAACATGGATTTTAAAAAGGCTTTTAATTATCATATAGATTCCTCTTCTGATATAACTTTAATATATAAAAGGGTAGATAATAAAGACAATAGATTTATTGGATGTGATAATTTAACTACCGATAAATTTAACAATTTAAAAAGTATCGGATATAACATGGGGAATGATGAATTTAGTAATATTTCATTAGAAACTTATATCCTTAGAAAGGATTTACTTATAGATATTATAAAGGATACTGTTTCAAAGGGAGATAGTAAATATTTAAAACAAGCCATATATAATAGAATGGATAAACTAAAGGTTGATACTTTTCCCTTTAATGGATATCTAGCCTGCATAAACTCAATTGAAAATTATTATAACACTAGTATGGATTTACTAGATGAAAAAAAATATAAAGATTTATTCTATGAAAATGGATTAATATATACAAAAATAAAAGATGAACCATCAACTAAGTATAGTTCATCTTCTAATATATCAAATTCCCTTGTGGCTAATGGTTGCATTATAGAAGGTAGGGTAGAAAATAGTATTATTGCAAGGGGAGTAACAGTAAAAAAGGGAGCTGTTATTAAAAATAGTATATTAATGCAAAAGAGTTTAGTTAGTGAGAATGCTTATCTTGAAAATATAATTTTAGATAAAAAGGTAATTGTATCAGAGGGGAAAATTTTAAGTGGAAATCATAATAAACCCTTTGTTATAAAGAAAAATACTTTTCTTTAAGGAGGAGATTATGAAGGTATTATTCGCTAGTTCTGAAGTTTATCCCTTTGTAAAAACAGGGGGACTTGCCGATGTTTCTTATAGTTTACCAAAGGAGCTTAAACGTAATGGAGTTGATATAAGGGTAATATTACCTAAATATAAGGATATACCAAATAAATATAAAAATGATATTAAATATTTAAAAGAGTTTAATGTTAAAGTGGGTTGGAGAAATAAAAAGTGTATTATAGAGTATTTAGAGTTAGAAAATGTAACATATTATTTTGTAAATAATGATTATTATTTTAATAGAACAGGACTTTATGGTTTTTATGATGATGGAGAAAGATTTTCATTTTTTAATAAGGCGATATTAGAATTTGTAAGCTTAGGTAACTTTAATCCGGATATAATACAATGTAATGATTGGCATACAGGGATGGTACCTGTTTTATTAAAGGAACATTTTAAAAATTTAAATATAAAAACAATATTTACTATACACAATTTAAAATATCAGGGTATATATCCTTCAAATATTTTAACAGAGCTTTTAAATTTAGGTGATGATTATTATAATGTTGATAAATTAGAGTTCTATGGAGGAATAAGTTTTATGAAGGGGGGAATAAATTTTTCAGATATAGTTACAACAGTCAGTAAATCCTATTCTAAAGAAATTCAGTATAGTGAGTTTGGAGAAAATCTTCATGGCATTTTAAGTGAAAAAAAGGATAAGTTATATGGAATAGTAAATGGTATAGATTATGATTTGTACAATCCAAAGAAGGATAAGGAAATATTTTTTAATTATGATATATTTACTTTAAATAAAAAGAAGGAAAATAAAATTAAACTACAAGAGACTCTAAATTTAGAGAAAGACTATGAAAAACCAGTTATAGGAATGGTGACTAGACTTGCCCATATGAAGGGATTAGATTTAATTTTAGAGGTTTTAGATGATATATTAAAACTAGATATACAATTAGTTATTTTAGGTACTGGAGATAGTTATTATGAATCAATACTTAGGGATTATTCTAATAGATATTTAGATAAGTTAAGTGTTAGTTTAGTGTTTGATAATTCTTTAGCAAAGAAAATATATGCAGGAAGTGATTTATTCTTAATGCCTTCTTTATTTGAACCCTGTGGTCTTGGGCAGATGATAGCCTTAAGATATGGAACTTTACCTATAGTGAGAGAAACTGGGGGACTTAAGGATACTGTAAAGGCATATAATGAATTTACAAAGGAAGGTAATGGATTTAGTTTTAAACAGTCAAATCCATTAGATATGTTATATACAATTAAAAGAGCAATTAAATTTTATCATAAGAAAGATATATATAATGAAATAGTAAAAAATGCTATGAATGGAAATTATAGTTGGAAAAACTCCTCAAAAGAGTATAAAAAGTTATATAAAAAATTAATTAAAAATAAATTATAAAATATTTAAAACACGGCTGATATCTGTATATCGGCTGTGTTTTTTGGTAATTATATTCTAGTAAGCATCTTGAAAGTAAACGGAAATTGTTATAAAATTAACTAGTGGTTAAAAGGATGACACAAATATTAATTATTACATAATATTCATTTGTGTTAAGGGTAAATATTTTGGGTAAATGTATAGAAGTTGGTAATAATTATGTATATTATATCATAAATTTTGTCAAATATGAAATATATGTAATTATAAGAAATAAAAACTTTGATAAAATATAAAAAATCCAAAAAAATGTTTGAGATTAGTAATTACTTTAGTATATAATAATAACTAGGGTAAATCAATAGACTTTTTTCAACAATTTATAACATTTTTTTAACAAGTACTTATATTGGGGTGGTAATCACAGTGGGCTTAAAGGATAAAACGAAAATTGCAGAGGGCCTAGCGATGATATCCCAGGTAGGCATATCAATGATTCTACCTATATTTGCCGGGGTATATTTTGGAAACCTCTTAGACGAAAAATTAGGAACAAATGCTATATTTTTAATAATTTTAACAATAGTAGGTGTGGTAGTAGCTTTTATGAATTTATTTAAATTATCAACAAGAGGTAATAAGAGGAAGTGATTATTTGGGAGCCACCGATTCTATATGTAAAAACATCACAAAGAAAGTAATAATAATAGATGCAGTACTTATAGTATTGTTTTTCATACTGACTAAAAATCCAATGAATTGGGTTTATGGTCTTTTATTTAGTAGTTTTTTTAACGTTTTAAAATTCAGAATACTTGCTCTAAATATAGAAAAGGCAGTTAATATGAGTCCAAGAAAGGCTCAAGTATATGTAGGAGCAAATTACTTTTTAAGATATATATTAACAGCTGTAATAATAGTTATAGCTTTTAAAACAGAATATTTTAATCCCATATCAGTAATAATTGGATTATTACTAATAAAGATGGTTATATTAGTAGATAATATATTTGTACACAGTAAAGGAAAGAGTAAAAATTAAGGTTGTAATTTGCTTTACAACAAGTTAGTTAAAGCAATTCAAATATAAAAATTAATTAAGAAAACGAGGAAAGGGGGTTAAATATGGGCTTTAAAGCCGATTTTGTATTTACAATACCCGATTCGTTTCCCATTATAGGAGGAGTCCCAGTATCCAGTACAGTAACAACTACTTGGATTATAATGGCGTTTCTTGTTATATTCTCAATACTTGCAACAAGAAACTTTAAGAGACTGCCCTATGGAGTTCAAAATGCAGTTGAAGCCATAGTTGATGGTGTTAATGGCCTAGTTGAAGACACCATGGGAAAAGACAAAATGGGATTTGCACCCTATATGGGTACATTAATGCTTTATCTTTTAGTTGCAAATCTATGTGGTTTGCTAGGATTTAGGCCTCCTACAGCCGACTTGAATACAAC
>VEND01000151.1 GCA_009711765.1 Bacillota bacterium
AATGTTTAGGAGGTTATTGTAATTTTATAAATCTGAATATATCTTTTCAAAAAATCTCATTTTTTATGAGCTTAAGCTCTATGGTCTTTTTTTCAGTTTATAAATACTTAATTATGCAATTTCCTCAGTTATAATTAAATGACTTAGAATTAACAGTAAAGCAATAACATATGTACCTATTGAAAATATATCATTTAACTTATATTCATTAGATATCAATAAAACGAAACTTAATATTGTATATGAAATGCTAAAATAAAAATTCTGATTTAATTTGTATTTAATATTTATCATCTCCTTTAACTACCTTTTTAGAATGGTGGGAAATCATGCTAGAAAATATAATTTACACTATTAACCCCAAATTGAGTTTATGGATATTTCTTTGTTATTTTTAAAGATTTTAATATACTCCTAGGTAAACATGGTCTATAATAACCACTACCAATATATCTAACAAACTATACTAAAATGATTATATGCAAAATCTATATCTTCTTTTTTCAATTCCCTTAAAATTAACCTCTTTGTTTCTATCATTACAATAAAATCCTTTCAAATATTAAAATCTTCTGATTTTAAATTGCTATAATAACGACCTTTACTTGCAGTAAATTTCAAAACACAATAATCAGGGTCGCTAATTCCTTGGGGGTAAAACATTTCATCTCCTTGATTCCATATTAATTCTTTAATTTCAGTATCTTTTAATACTTCCATAGTTCCCTTTAGCATCACTCCTTTTAAAAACCTTTTATTATAAAAATAAAGACAGGCTTTAGGATTTTTTATATACTGATTTACTCTTAAGGATGAGGTATTTGTTGAAAAGTATATACTTTTTATACCTTCTCTCTTTCTCGGAGGAAGCATAGCTTTAGTATTTGGATAACCATCACTATCAATAGAACTTACTATTGAAACACCTGCTTTATCAATTAAATTTCCTATTGTTTCAACTGCATCTTTCACTTTTATTCACCCTCTTTAATTTATAAGCTGATTTTAAAAATGTAATTATTAACATCTTAAAATATTTGAATATACACTTTTGATCGCTTATTGAGTATCTTTAATTTCTGAATACTTTACATCAACAACTTCAACTTTCCTACAAATAATTTAATATTTTATTCTTTACTAGCCATCTAAATTTATTGATATACGTATATAAAACGATAAAGTTATTATTAGCAAATAAAAAATATCATTTTCTTATATTCTATCTATACTTCATAACTATCTCACAGTCAATCTAATACCTATATATCATTAATTGGTTTATGTATGTTTTAAACGGCTTATTACACTTATATTATTCTATCTCTATCCCTAAACAATACAGTATAATTGCCTGTTGAACATAAATGAGATTCTTTTTAAATTCATAGCCTACAAAGTATTTTGAATCAATTACATCTACACTTACTTCTTCCCCTCTATAAAAAGGCGGGCAAGGATTTAGCAATGACTTTGATTTGCATCTATTCATTTTCTCTAAAGTAATTTGATACTTTTCTATATATTCATCTACTCTAAGTTCTTTAGACAATGGATCAGTTAATACAACATCACTCTTAGGTAAAATTTCTTCTAGATTAGCACTGAATGAGTAATTTTTATTATTTTCTTTGATTTTATTTCCTTCTATACATACATGATTTAATTTTAAATCTAATACTTCAGCTGCAATCCTCCAAGAATTTGATATGTTTCCCTTCTCTCCAATAAAAGTATATGACAATGATCTATAATTCGGTCTAACCTTACTGATTGAATAAATATCTGACATTATCTCACACGGGTGGTTATAAGAAGACATAGCATTTATTACTGGTATCCTTGAATATTGTCCTAAGCTAGATATCTTATCAAAATCAGAATGTCTAACTATAACTGCATCTGCCCAATTCTCTATGTATCTTATTACATCAATACTTTCTTCCCTTTTATCTAATGTTGATGGGGGAAATAAAATGCATTTTCCACCTAAATCTTGAATCCCTTTTTCAAATGTAAGTCTCGTTCTTATACTTGATTCTGGAAAAAAAAGCACCAATGTTTTGCCAAGTAAAGGGCTCTGACTACTATTTTTCAAACTATCTGCTAAACCAAATATTTTTGCAATACTTTCATTATTCAAATTATTTATACTAATAAAATTCATTAAAATAACCCCTCGTATAATATAGTTAGAACATTTGATAACCAATAAAAACAGTACCAACTCTAAATTCTCCTTTTATTCTTTCAAAATCTTCATCTAAAATATTTTATTCTTGATTGAGCATTTCTAATATGTCTCGTGGATATAAATTTAGAACAATGTCACTAAAGTCGCTGACTTCATCTCCCTTGCTTTCTTTCAAATTCTTATCATATATATATAAACAAATATTAATAATAGCTAAAAAGCACTAAATTACAATTATTACCCTATTATTTTTCACTTCAAGTTACTCCTTCTATAAAATAGTTGCAGAGACAAACTTATGTTTAAATAGATGTCTTCTAACGTTGTTGTTTATGCTTGTATCGTCCTACAGCTTTATGTGGATGTCAGGAGGCATATGTTAGACAATAAAGTTGCTTTCATTTTGCATAACAAACATCCAAAACTTATAATATTAACCCCTACTCCTTTTACATATCCAATTAATATTATGATAAAGTTTATTTGATAGATCTTTCTTTTGCTCTGTTAGTAAACTTAATTCCTCATAATATATATTCTCTGCGATTTAAATTTTTCCTTCAATTTTTTTCCATATGCCCTTTTTAACACAAAACCTTCTTTATAAAAAAACTCCAAGAATCAATATATCAATAACTCTCAGAGACTTTCCTTAATAAGTTTTCTAACTTCCTTAGATACTGAATCCCAGCATATCAACTCTCAAATAAAATGCTTTTGGAAGTATGTATAGAAAATATTTACCTACTAATCTTCTAAAATAGTTTTCGAAAAAAATCAAAAATATCTGAAATCTAAGGATTTCTGAAATACTCTATCTTCACCTATGCACAGAAGAACTAATCCTTGAATACTCTTAAAATTATAATAACACCGTCATTACTAAACTTTGATTTATAATTAATCCCCGAAATGTCCTATTGAATATCAAATTTTTTATACAAACTATAAGCTGGTAAATTATCACTATGAACATCCAATATAATTTCCTTTATATCTTTTTTAACATATCATTTATGCACTTTCTTAATAATGTAGAACCAACACCCTTACCACGATAATCTGATAATACTCCCATTGAAAATATATGTAACTTTTGTTCTTACTCTAGTAAACCTATCAATAAACCTACTACTTTATTATCTTCCTGTGCCGTAATAATGTATCTTCCTAAAAAATCACCTAATTTACCACTTTGTAAATTATTTAAGAAACCTTCTGAATCCTTTCCCGAAATGTCCGGATCTAATATCCCTTCCATAACATTTATCAAATAGTTTTTAAGTTTTACAATTAGCTCTGTCCCTTCTAAAGTTAATTCTTCAACTTCCCACCTTTTAAATCCTTCTATTGGGTCTAATGAGTTTCTTTTTAATGTATATTTCACTCGTATCTCCCCATAAATATATTATAAATTCTGATTTTATTTAATTTTAAATTTCATGTAATATTACTTTCTAAGAAGTATAACAACTATTTTTACCTATTGTAAAGATCTAAATAGTTCTGATAGTTACATCTTTATCGTAACCGCCGGAATTACTATGTTAACTGATGTAAGCCCTATTAACATTCTATGAGGTAAGTACTATGTTATCTATTGTGCTTTCCAATACATTCTAGTCCTTAGTAATATCGTAATTCCACAACCTTAATTGACCTTTTGTAGGTATAGGTTTATCTAATAGTTGTACATTTTCAAATATCCAAGCATATCTACCGGGTCTATAATCACCAAATATAAATTCATTACCTTCTACTCTTACTCCATTATCTAATAATGCATAATTATCGTGTTTTTCTTTCATCTTAACGCAATCTATTAACTCACCTACAGCTATAATACTCCCAAAATTAAAGTTATATTTTACTCTCTTATGTTCTTCTATTTTTATGTATTTATCTTTCAATAAATCCATGAATTCTTTTTCTAAACATCTATTTTTACTGTATTTATTTATATTTTTGGAAGTATGTATTGCCATCTTTCCTCTATATTTAGTTCTCCAAGATCTAGTCTCGATTTTTTTCTCTCCTATAGCAATTAAAGTCCCGAATGGTTCCATTATAGTTAAACATTTCATACTTTATACTCCTTTTTTCATTATTTACCCTTTAAAATCTACCAACTTTCATTAAAATCATTGCAAATAACTTTCCTAGTATATTGCACGGTCCACATGCTTTTCGTGGACTGCTGCATGCTATGTTAGGACGAAGTTTTCATCCTTGATTTAAAATTTCCCTAATATTTTATTGAATTCTTATCTTTGTACTTTACCTGTTTTATCGAATTCTCCATAAGTATTTAGTAATGGACAATCTATACCAACTCTTTCTTTATGATTACAAAAATCTTTATATAAGTTGTCTAATATTTCTACTAATTCTTCCTTTCTAACTTATTAATTGTACTCCATGCATATTCTCTAGATTCATCATTTAATGTTATTCCCTTAGCCATATCATTTATTAGTTTTTTATATGGATATAGATATAATAACAGTTTTGTATTCTTTAAAGCCCATATATCAATACTTGATAAGTAATGATGACCAAATGGGTTAGAACCAATTGTAGTAAGATAAGCAACTCGTTGCTTATCCTCTAAGTAAACTTCTTAAATTATGTAACCCTCATAGATTGTCCTCAAAATAAGCTTTTCCAATTCCTTCTATATCTAATATATTTATTAATTCATTAGCTACTTTTTTTAATGAGAACCCTTTGTATGTTCGTGAACCCATTATTTACTATTGCATTATGAGTAAAAACAATAGTTTCTTTTCCACTGCCTTTCATCCAATAATGTACTTCCCCATTCTTACATTTCTATATTCTACTATTCATAAGGCACCCACTTATTAATTTAAGTCTAATGTTTTTGTGATTTTGACATGTCACAAACCTAATTAAAACACATACATTAATGTTGCTAAAGACCACGTTAGGCGATGAAACTGGCAATCTTTTAAACCCTATTATTTTTAATTTATATTTTTATAAAATAAATCACTTTTGATATAATAATAATTAAATCATAAAATATAATGAATATATAAAAGTTATAATTCCAGTCAATATATTTGAATAAATTATTATATTTGAAATTAATAAATTGAATTTTTCCTCTCGTTTTACTATTTTTTTATGTCACCATAGAGCCGATGGTCACCCATCTCCCCTGGCGGATTTCACGCACTGGGCTCCTCAGTTATATCTCTACTTTAGCCTTCCGGCTTATATAAATAATTCAATTTATTCAGTAATCTATATAGATTTTCAAATCTATGGTTCTTTTTATATCTTGACTTCCGTAACTTTAAATACTTCATCATCTGCATTACCTATCCTTCGATAGGACAACGGTTAACAGAGCTGAATGTGCTTTAGGGATTGAGGTCTCCCCTAAGGTCTATATAATTCTCTAGATAAAATAACTAAGCGATTCACTCTGATTCAACCATTTTATCATCATTCCTTATTTCATTTCGCATCTTCTTACTTAATTTGTTAAAAATCAAATCAATTCATATGATTGGTCAATCATATCCTTTATTACTTCATCAGGTATAACATCTTCATACTGAATATGTAGTTTCTCACCAAATGATGGTTTGCATTTAATGTTATTATCTCTTTGCCAGTCTTATCAGTACATATAGCAGCAATCATCTTACCATTTAACAGATACCTATTCCATTCACATTCTTCTTTAAAATCTTTAGTAACTCCTATTTTTGACAATAAATATTCATCCAAGATTCATAATTTATGATCATCCTACCTTGCACATTTTTATTAGCTTAGCTAACGTCTCGTGTTTCCGACGTTCCTGAACCGGACACTCGAAGCCCCACTCCCTAGCGGTGCGTCAGCACCCTGTGAAGGGATGTGCGTAGCGAATGGGAATATATTGTTATGCGATGGAATTAATGGTAACTACCAAAATACTCTTGTTAATGTTAGTACATAACTATATATGCTTGTTATAATTTGTATTATGATTATTGATAGGAAATCTCCATTCCATTACTATCAAAATAGATCAAGTCACCACTATCATAATGCCATATAGCTTGAAATTTTGTAGGTACATTAATTCCATTAATTTCTTTATAATCTGTTGTAATGGCAGACCATTTTTCATAAGTATTTGTATCAGAACAATATCTTTTATCAACTTCGAAACTTATCATTTCATAATTTTCATTAAAATAAAATATGCCTGTAGTTTCTGCGTCATTTTTCTTTATTGTTGCCTCAACGCTATAATCGTCTATTGGTTTGTAAGTAATATTATCTTGAAGTGCAAGACTTGGATGCATTAGACATTCAGCTAGGTAAGATGAATCAATAAAAACAAAATCAGTTTCAAATAACTTAATATGTTTTGCAATTATTCCTTTCATTGAACCCTTTCCATCTTTACAAATGTCAATCCCCTGGAATGGTATGCCATACATTTTTGAATCTATAAACGCAACTCTAGTAGGTTCCATAACATAATCGTAAACCAAGTAGTCAATTTTTACATTAGGTTTATTGATTCCCATAGAAAAATCTGCATTCTTAAAATCAAATACCACAACACTTGCACTTTTAATCCCTACATAACCATTATTGATAAAATACTTTTGTAAAACATCTGGTAGTTCTTTCAAATCATCTTCTGTTATGATATTTTTTGATAATTGATACTCTTTAGTAAACTTTTCAACTGTATTCCAATATGCCATTTTAACAGGAGAATATGGAATCAACAAATATATAATAATAGATACAACTACTACAATTAAGACAATAATTAACCTCATCCTCCTTAATTTACTTTTTTTCATAAAACTTTTCCTTTCATATACAATTTTTTATAACTTTTTAATATATTACTAATTAATTCTGTTGCCTAACGGTCTAAGCATTCTCGGTCGCCCTGAATGTTTTATCTAGGGTGACGAAAATGCTATGTTATACGCTGTTTATTGCAATTTAGTTCCTAAAAATAAAGCAACTAACTGTTGCTTTTTAATTACACCACCATAATTGTTTATTGCACTTCTAATCCCCTCAAAAAGTAGTACCTTATCTTTTTCAGCGAGTAATCTATGTTTCGAATTTGTATTTAGCAAATTAATATATTCATCTGATGTATAAATGTCCTCCCATGTATATTCTTTTACAATAATATCACCGAATAATCCAGTTTTGTTAATCCTATTTTTTATATCTTTTATATATTTTTCATGTGAATTCATTAGTGTATCATCTAAATTAGGAGCATGTTTTCTATATATTTCTCTTATTTCTGAGTATAATTTATCATATGATTGCACATGTATAGTCCAAAAGAATGCTAGTTTACCCTTTGTTTTAAGCAATTTCGCAACCTTTGAATATCCAACATCAGGGTTAATAAAATGAAATGCTGTGGCCGAAATAGCTAAATCGTATTTATTATTTTCCTCAATCCATTCTTCAAATGAAGAGTTGTGAACCTCAATTGTATTTTCATATTTGAATTTTTCCCTTGTTAATTTAGCTAATTCACTTCCAAGTTCAACACAAGTGATATTCTTGTAGTATAAATCTACAAAACCTTCTGTAGCTTTACCTGTACCACAACCTATTTCTAGTATTTTGTCTTTTTTATTAAGATTAGTGTATTTTATTATGTCAAAATACAATTGTTTAGGATACAATGGTCTAAATTTTTCATATTCTTTTGCAAATTCATTAAATGTAACTTTTCTTTCTTTTTTCACGTGTTTTCCCCCTTTTATAAATTGCGTATAACGTACTTTTTATTTTTCTTTAATGTCATAGTAAATTTATATAAAACTATTCATTTACAATTATATCCTTTTATATCTTTAGCACTTTTTTCAGATGTTAAAACTATAAGGGGGACAACTATTATTCCTCCCTCTATAACTTTTTTTGCATTTTCATTTATAGTCTTTACCTCACTTATATTATTTTTTTCTCCTGAATTTTTGTAAAAAAGAGCTTTATCAATTTTACTTAGTTCTTTTGGAAGCGAACTTGCTCTCTTTTTTTCATATGTTATAGGAAGGAAAATCCCAAGATTTCCAAACATTCTTAATAAACCACTTTTACCTGCTAATTGTGAAATATACATTGAGACTAAAGTTGTTTTTCATTTAAAGTTGCATAGTATGTAGGATTACCTCCATCAATTTAAACAACACCTGCTACTTCTTGTGGAAAAACTTGAGCAAATCTAATAACTTCTAATGAAGAAAGTGAATGCCCTATAAGCACATAAGGAGGTTTCTCTCCGGCTTTCACTAGCAAAGTATGTAATTCTTCTACCACTTGATCTATTTTTCTATCTGAAGAACTTTTATCACTCCATCCATATCCAAATCTATCATATGAAATAGTTCTTGTTGTTTTTCATATGCTTTTCTGAATAAAGTAATAATCTGTATATGCACTTGGTGTACCCGATCCAACTGTAAATACTAATGTTGGTGTGCCATCACCTTCACTATATATATGCATCTTATCATTGTAAATTTTAATTAATTGTCCTGGAATCTTATATTTTTCAGTTTCATAGTGCACCATAATGCATTGATAAACATACCCAATAATAATTATTAGTAAAGATATAATTAATACTTTATAGAATTTTTTTCTCTGTAAATTTCTAATTGACATATTCATAATTATTTACTCTTTTCTATTTTATAATTTTAATAATTCAAATTTTACTTAAGTTAACTACACATTTTAAAATAATGTGGCAAATAAAAAATTATTCTTTTATTTTTTGTTGCATATATAAAGTATTAGGATAAAATCCTAGCTTCTTATAAAATTCAATAGTAGATTCATTTTCTTGGGATACTGTTACTCCTATAACTTTACAATTATTTTTATTCATCCATTCAAGATGTTTAACTACAAGATCTTTTCCTATACCAAGTCCTCTCTTCGTTTTATCTACATGTATTGATTCAATCTCCCCTTTCCCTTCAACTATTGTTGATATACAATAGCCGATATACTCACTATTATCTTTAACAACCGTGATTTTAAGCGTATCCTTATAAAACTTTTTAAAGTCTTTAATTCTATCATCGAAACATATAAAACGATATGCTTCACTAAAATATTTTGAACTATCTTCATGGTACTGCCGATTCTTCTCCCATAACTTTTTTATAACTTCAATCTTATCAAAGGGTATATCAAAAGTTTCAATCATGATTAATTCTCCTTTGCCTATTTTTTTATTGTAAAATATTCCATTATGATTAATATGATAATATTATTTTATATAATGTCCATAACCTTCTAATTAATCCCTTATCATTGTTTTTAAATCTCGTTATTAAGCCATTTTTCTAATTCAGGAATCATATCTGCATAATATTTAATATCTTCTATTGTACTTATTACTTCTTCGGTTCCCATCTTTTGTTCTTCCTTGTCTGTACATTCAAGTAATAAAGATCGTTTTAAACTATATTCAAGCCAACCTAATTTACCTGAAAAAACACTTAATAAAACCATTTTCCAATTTGCTTGTAGCGTTCCATATTCATTTTTATATTCATCTATAAAAGCTAAAAACCTTTTTTTATCAATGTCTTCTATCTCACTTTCAGACCAATAAATAGCAGTTTCAACCAATTCTTTCATAGGATTTATATAATGAGCTGACTCCCAATCAATAATAATGGGATTGTTTTGTTTCCACATAACATTTTTAGGATCTAAATCCCTATGACTTATAACCAAATCTAATGCAAGTAATTTTTCTGCTTTATTTGCCTGAGCATTCCAATTATAGAGCCTTTCAATGCATTCAAGCAACAGCTTAACCCACACCGTATTGTTCTCTTTTCCTTTTTGTAAATAGTAATTCCAATTTATTATCTCATTACCATGTGAACACTCATTATTTATGTTTAACTTTGAAAAATCAGTCATATGTATATTTGCAAGAATAGCACCTATTTTTTTACAATGTTCTATATTTATTTCACTAGGTTTTAAAGTCTTACCATCTATCCAATCGAACACAATATAGAATTGATTGTCTATTTTTTGCATGAAATTTTCATTAAATCTTTTAGCTGGAAGAGCAGGTATATTATTTGCTGCAATATTGGCTATTTGTTCTGAATCAATAAAATTTTTCATTGCCTCTGTTCTATTCATTATTTTAGGATTTAATGCTTTAACTGCATATTTCCCTTGCAATGTTTCAATAGCATACATTCTGTGTAAAAGCCCACCTGATATTCTTTTAGGCTCACCGACTATCTTACCAAGATGCAGTTTATTAAACAATTTTTCAAATTGTAAACTATACTGTAAATCACTCATTATTTATTCTCCTTTTTTTTTATGTAAATTACATTAAAAATTTATAAAATATGACAACCAAACTTTTTAAACATTTTAACAGTTCAAGTTGTACTATAAGTTTTTAATAGGATATCTTAAACTTTATTAGCCTTGTTTTACAATAAATCCTTGAGAATCTGTAATAATACTATCTGAAATAAATTTTAGAAGAAGTTTATTAAATACTTCAGGTTTTTCATAGGGTATACCATGACCAGCACCTTCAACTATATAATACTTACTATCTTTTATATAGTTAGCTGTTTTTTCTGCTGATTTTTTTACTACTTCTTTTTCTCTTTCGCCAGTTAAAATCATTACTGGTACCCTATACACCGCTTTATCAAAATTGAATTCCATATTCTCTTTAGTCATATTCATTAAAGTTTTTTTAGATATTTTTAAAGAATCTTTATAATAATCTTCAAACCAATTTATTGGAAGCGAAAATTGATTAAATTGTATTTTAGAAAACTATCTCCTCTTAACAAACGGCATAGAAAATACTAACATTGGTTTAACTAAAAAACTATATCCTTTCATAGGGTTATTAAAGCCACTTATAACTACAGCCTTTGAAATATAATCATTATATGTCTTTAATAAATTTAAAACTATTTTTGCTCCAATAGAAAGTCCAATTATAATTGCTTTGTGATTATTTCCACATCCATTTACTCAGTCCACCACCATTTAAAAATAACAAAAGTTTTTTTATTTTCTTTACCTTTAATTTCATAATTCAAAATCATTCCCCTTTCAAACAATAATAGCTAGCGTAATAATCTCAATATAACTTAAGCTACTAAATTTTGTCCTTTTTAAATAAAAAATTACTTTCACTAATTACAAAATCAAAATAACCTAATACATCTTTTCTACGGTGAATAATAGATTTATAATAAGCTTTGCATTTCGTTTTCTTAATCTCATTGACTCATTTATTATCTTGTGCCATCTCTTTGGAACTATTTTTAACACATACTCAGACGCCCTTTTTTTGATGTAATGTCTTTTTCTATAAAAGTATAATATAAACGTGAAACCCCTGTTACACACCACTCAATTAGTCTTAAGCTAAAATAAGAACAATAAATCGACTAGAAAAGAATATATCACAACTGTTTCTTAAATCTTGCCAATATGTATTTAAGTTTTCTAGCATACCCTTTAATAAGATATCCCAATTAACTTCATAGTTAAAAGTGATAGGTTCTTGTCCAATTATTGTTATACCATAATACTTTACTTCACCATCTAATGATTCTATTGCAATTATATGTAGTAGTTCTAAACTCTACTTCATTTTTCTTTATATATTTTTTTAGAATTAAATATAATATCACTAAGAATTAATTTATTTTACAATCTTCAACGATTATTTTTGGAGCTTTATCTTTAATATCTTCTATTTTTTTAATTATTTCTATCATTTCTTCTTCACATTTTAGTTCTTTGTAATATTGATATTTAGAATAATATCCATAGTAGCGAATTCCTACTTCTTTTGAATTTATAAGTGCCTCGATGCTTGATAGCTTAATAGTTGAATAATTTCCTCTTGTATTTAAATGCTCTACTATATTAAATAAAGCAATTTCCTCTTTAGCCTCTTGTCCTCCGTTATGAAGTCTATACCACCTTTTACCATCTACAAATAAAATTCCTGTTCTTATAGAAAGTGGTAGCCCACTTATTATACCCATACTTAAAGGCATCGCGCCTAATACAATTAAAAAAATATTATTCATCATAAGTCCTATAGGAAGAAATATAACTCCCATAATTATTGAAGCTAGTGGTCCTCCTAACAATACATTTGACCATATTTTAATATTATTATTGTCAATTCTTCTAGGTACTGTAGCTCCTATACCACCCCATAAAGTAATATTCTTTTCAAAATAAAACTTAATTTTACCATTATCATCTGCTTTTATTCCTAAAGGACCAATTACCAGCAACCAAAATTTCCAACCATTAGCCAAACCGACAGCAATATGACCTAACTCATGGACTATACCTGAAATTAAGTAACAGAATATACAAGTGAAAATATATTTAACAACCACCATTTTATAAACTCCTTTAATTATTCATAAATTTTTATTACTTAATATTTACTATATCTTTTTTTATTTTACTTTTTTTACTATAATACAACATGTATTTTAATTATAATAACACTCAATAACAATTATATCTTTTAAAGTGTGTGTAAAATGTCATTTTTTATCATTAAGATATTTTTAATATGATTACTAAATTAAAGTCACTACTTAAAAAGTAGTACATCTTTCTGCATCTAATTTTTTAGTTAAGCATTAATAGGAAAAAAATAAACAATACTAAAGAGTATCAAAATCTTACACTTTTTAAGTAAAATAACTAGTCAAGTAATTATTTAGTAGTTAGTTGTTTTTAAAAGGGTAGCTTGAATTGTGTCTTGATTGATTATCATTTATTAGAATTTGTATATTTTCTACAACTTTTTCTGGAACATCTATGTGTATATTATGCCCTACTCCATCAATAGTTTTTTGCTCTCCACTACTAGAATAATCCTCTGCCATACGTTTTTGAACTTCTTCCCATCGAATATCCTTTTTAACTGTATTTCCTGAAGTTAACACTATAAGTGGAATATCAAGTTGAGTTTTATCTTCAACAATCTTATCAATTCCCTTTTGAACATCGCGAAATTCATTAACCATATTACTGTTAGCACCGTGTCTTAAAGCCATGCTGCGATATATATCCTGCGTTGAATAAGGCAATTGTTTAATCTGTGGTAACTTAAATAACTTTCCATTCGCTATTAAATTATTTTCAATATTTGTAGTATAAAATAAAAGGCGGGCAAGTCCTATTTTTCTTAGGAAAGGTGTAATTTTATCAAATTTGCTAACTGTTGGAGGATATTTTAAATAGTATTCAGGACCACCACCATCTAAAATAATGGCACCTGTAACTTCACTTGTATAAAGCTGCATAAAACGAATAGTCTCTAATGAAGCGAGAGAATGTCCGATTATAATATATGGTGGCTTCAAACTTATTTTTTCTAGTGCTGTGTGGGTTTCTTTAGCTAAAGTATCTGCATCCCGACTCCCCTTTGTATAACTGCTCCATCCATATCCTGCACGCTCTACAACTGCAATTTTTGTATCACTGGAAATATAATGATAAATTTTTGAAAAATCTGCTACAGGACTGGTATTACCCCAACCGTGTAAAAACACAACCGTTTTTTTACCTTTACCGAAAGTGTAAATATGCATTTTGTAATCATTAATTTCAATTAACTCCCCTGGTGCTTTATACCTATTTTTATCAATATATTTAAATAATTTTTCTGAAGTAATTCCAAAGATAAGTATTATAATAATAAAAATAGTAATTATATAAATACTTTTATTACTACTTTTCATTTTACAAACTCTTTGTCTTTCTTTCATATTTACCCCCAAACCCTACGACAATATTCATTAGAGTACCTATTCTAAATTTACTTTGTCCTATGATATTATTTTATCTTTACTTGTTTTTTTCATAGTACAGTATATAAGTGTACTTATCAGTGCAAACAATATGAATATGTGTAGTAAAATGTGATATAAATCCGGTATATATACTGTTGTTGATGAAATCAACTTAATTGTATCATCAAAATATTTAATTCTCCCCTCCCAAGGTCCAAATATTGTAAAACACCAATGAAAATAAAATTGTGTTATCAACCACATAAAAAGCCAAACAGAAAGAATGTATTTTCCAGTCCTTTCTTTAAAAATGAAAAATAAAAACGATGTAATATATATAATAAAAAAAATACCATCATATTTCCACGATTGTAGTACTAAAACTCGTTTATTAATTGTCATTCCAATCATATCTAAAAAAAACCAAATAAATAATATACTATTTGCAATAAAGGTAATCTTCTTTTTTACCATCTTTTCATCTCCACTACAATACAAATTAAATTAATCTATGCACTAAACTTCCCTTCTAATGTTCCATACTGAAGTATATGTCTCTTTATTATCCTCTGTAGTTCGGCTTTTCTAGCATCCTTTTTCAAGTCTAGGACAATATCTAGAACATACACTTTAAATATGTATCTATGTGTCCCAAATGGTGGCTTTGGTCCCCTATACCAATGTTTCCCTCCATAACTACTTTTACCTTGTATAGCATTTCCTAGTGAAGCTACAACTTCTTCTCTTTCTATACCTTCAGGAATATTATCAGAGTTTGCTGGGATATTCCATATCACCCAATGATTATATATACCAAAAGGAGTATCCAAATCATCCATAATAATAGCAATTGTTTTTGCTTTAGGGTTAATATCATGAATTTTTAAGTGAGGTGATATATCTTCACCGTAACCAGTATATTTTTCTGGTATAAAGCCTCCATTTTCAAAAGAGGTACTTGTTATTTGTAAATCCAGCTTTGGATTAATATAATCACGATTAATCATTCTTAAATAAATCATCCCAACTATAATTACTACAAAAATAATACAAATCCCTATTACTAATTTCATCATACTTTACACCTCATTTTTATAATATACTCACTTCAATAATAAACAAAAATACTAAACCTTAGCTATTTTTTAATATCGAAAATATATTTAAAGGGATTTACAAATCCTGAGATAAAAATCCCTCCTTTTTTATGAACCCTATAAGCTTCCTTCCAAACAGGAATGAATGTATCTATAAAACAATTTAGCTAAGGATGAATAATCAAATCAAAGGTTTCATCCTCAACTTTTGATAAATCTCTCATATCTCCTTGAACGGTTTTATATTTTTAATATTATAATAAGTAATCATTAACAATTATATCTTTTTATATGTGCATAAAATGTCGTTTTTTATCACTTCAGAAATTTTAATATGCTTATTATACAGATTATTATTATTAAAACTATAATTAAAAAATAAAAGATCCTACTTCTAAGGTAGGACATCTATTTATATATATTAAAGCTTAATTAAGCTCTTTTCTCTATCTTATATATTTGATTTTTAATATTTAAGATTTTTAGCTATTTACCTTTAAGGCATACATTTACTTTTACAGAGTCTGTATCTTAATTCTAAATATTTTCCCTCATCTTTAAACCTTTAATCCTTTAATCCTTTATAAACTTTACTTCAATTTTTAATGTCATTATAAATTATATTATATTTGAGTAGTATAATTTAGCTTTGTCCATAATTCTCATCACACAATCATGTTTTGCATCAACATATCCTTTGGGATCATGACGAAATTTTAAAGATGCTTCTACTTTTACGTTTTCATATTCTATAAATGCCTCCTTATTAATACGTAAATAATCCCTAAACATTAACTCATCTATAATATGTTGATTTCCTTTCTGATAAACATGAATATGATGAGTGTGATTACCAGATTTATCAGGTTTTAATTTTACAAAATACCTTCTTCCTACGATACCATTTTCGCCTCTTACACTATAATCATATGTTTCCATAACACTGTTATATTTATCTATCTCATTTATATCATCAACTACAATCATAATATCAATTATTGGTTTTGCACTTAATCCTTTGATTGATGTAGAGCCAAAATGCTGTATATCAATTATTAAACTCCCTAAAATATCTAATAATATATATTTCTCTCTTTCATACATCTCAGACCATTTATTATCATAAGGTACAACAATCATTTCTCTTGGCATATCTATCACCTCATTAAATATTATTTTATCTTTATAAACTTCCATTCTGACTAGTGCATAGATGTGATTTAACTACTTTAAAAGCTTGCCTTTAATTTAGACAAAATGCCTTGTTATACCTAGTCTATGAACTACTAGTTACCACTTGTGTTTTTAACATAGTTAACTAATTAGTTCCAATAATAATTTTTGTTTTTTTCTAACTGTTGGAATTAAATCTCCTAGTGTTTGATTACCATTAAATAACCAGTAATTATACCAATTCTCATCACTAAACAAATATCTTAAAGAAAAAATCACTATTTTTTCTTTATCATATTGAGTTAACTTTATTTTTTTCTCATACCCTTTAAGAAGATAATTAAGTTTATCAATGTAATCCTTAATCCCCCTCTTACAATCCCAAAGCTCTAAGACTAAAACTCCTAGATCACTAATCAGTGGACTCTCTTTTAGAAACTCAAAATCGATAATAAAATACTTTTGACCTACACTGAATATATTATTTGAATTCAAGTCATTATGTACTACTCCCTTTGTTAACAGTTGATAATTAGGCGTATATTTTTTATAAAATTCTTCTATCTTTTCTAATCTTTTACTAGATTGTGCAAGGGGTACTTTACCCCACATAAAGTCTTTATAGAAATCTGATTTTTCTAAACCTTTTATGTTCATACTTGATAAAAGCAAGTGAAATTCTCCGATAACTTCTCCAATAATTATTAAATCCTTACTTGTTTGGAATTTAAGTTTAACTAAATCTTCTTTCTTTTGTATTGTAACTACTTTATCTTCAAATACATGAAAGTACTTTCCCTTTTTAGTTTTAATATATCGTGATGAACTTACCAAATTAGATTTTAATAAGTTTGATGCAACATATATTGATAGCTTTACCTGATCTAGGTATTTAATATCTTCAAGTTTGACTATAAAAGACTTATCTCTATACTCTCCTAAAAAAACATTATTCCTCGTTTCATTATCACCAAAAGATTTCAATATAAGTTTTAACCCATATTCTTTAATTAATTCGTTTTGAAGATTTATCATTGTATTTCAACCCCTAATACTTCCTGATAACAATAACTATATTTTTAAACATAGAGTATATAAATTAATACATAATCAATTTAATACTAAAATTAAACTTTCAACTAGCACTAAAAATTATAGTAATTGTTACAGCAATAATTATCTATATACCAATCATAATTTTCAACATATTTCTAACTTCATTTTTTCTATCTGAATTTTCTCTTGAGTAAAGATAAGCTAAAATTCCAATTATACAAAAGACCAAGAAACTCCATAATAAACCCGATATCATTTTATCCAATAATATCCTCTCCCTACTTAATAATTAAACTTGTATATTCCAAATATTAATATATTCTTATTGTGTTTCCTTAAATTTTATCTTCATATCAACTTATAATTTCTCTAACTTTTCCCATGTAATTAATATCTTGACTACAGTAACACTTCACTGAATTCTTTCAATGAATATCCTCTAGAAACTTAGTTGTAAAATCTTTCCTTATAATATCTTCAACAATGATATCGTTAATTTTAGGTACAAGGTTTATGTCTTGTAATTCTTCAAGAGTCACCCATTTTCACCCTGTGCTCACTGATGAATTCATAGGATTAGAATCAATTACTGTAGGAGGTTCCACATCTTTATATTTATTAATTTCACATCTAAATACATGAGTTAAACTACCACAAGAACCATATCTATATTCATCTCTTATAGGATTATACTCATACACATATAACATTTCTTTGACAAAAACACTTAATCCACTTTCCTCAAGTACTTCCCTTTCTACTGTTGCTCTTAAGGTTTCATCAACTTCAACTCCACCTCCTGGAAGATTGTAATATTCTCCATTATCAAATTCATTTAATAAAACTTTGTCATTCTTAATAATTATGGCTCTTGCAGTCAATCTATAATTACTCATATATTCATCTCCTTTCTTGCTAAATAATATTTTTATATGATTTTTACACAAAAATTACCTGTAACTATAAAGTTATGTTTAATAATCGTATGTAATTATATGCTCTATTCTGTCTTTAATACTTTTAATTTTATCTTTAAAAAAAGTTGGAAATGCCTTATAATTTTCTAACTTGTCAACTGGAATCCAATGCATATACTCCCTAACATTATCTGAATAACTATTACTATTAAGTTTCTTTGTTCCTCTAGATTTCATTAAAAAATAGAAAGTAATTTCATGACATTTATATCCATCTAGACTACCCGACCCATTAAAGAAATTTTCATGTACAAATGCTAATCTTTCAACTTCATACGAAATTCCAGTTTCTTCAAATACTTCTCTTCTAACAGCATCTTCAGCCTTCTCACCTATATGTATACCGCCACCTACAGAATAATAATAATCATCTCTTTCGTTCTTAGCAAATAATACACAATCTTTTTCAATAATAATGGCAGCTGCTCTATATCTAAACCAACTATTATCTTTCGTAAATCCACAATCAATACCCATATACTCTCCCTCCAATATCTAAAATCCTATCATAACTTAGAATTTATTGTTTTAATGTTATTTAACATTTTTGGTATGTATCTATGTACATATAATTTTTTTGCTATGGCAAAATATATTAAGAGAAGTCTAGATAATATTTATTAATGTATCATCTAAATATGCTTTCTTTTAGCAATAGTTATAGACATACCTAAACCTTTTTTATCTACCTCTTCTATCTGTGGAACTGTTTTAAACCCAATTTCTGAACCTATAGCAGCATTTAACGCTAAGCATAATGCATCTAATATATCATCTCTTTGGACCTCCTTTCTTAAGTATCTCTTTAAAGTCCATTCTATTATTTCATTACTCTTAGGATAAATACTACAGAAAATTTCTTTTCGTTCTTTAAAACCTTCTTTTTTTCTCTTGCTATGCTGCGTAGTTTTTCCACTTAAAGCCAAAAATCCTATTTCTGGATGTGATTCTTTAAGCTTTGTTTTAATTTCTATATTCCTTTGTAAGTACATATCAATTTCTTTTATTTTTGGAACTATACCCCTAGTTTGTTTTGAATTTCATCTTCCCACTAAAGTCTTATTTAAATCATTAGCTTATTTATATGTATTGCAATAAATTGCAAATCTTGAAGGGACAGTAAATACACTTAAACCTCTAGGTTGTCCTAAAATTCTCCTTGCCTGTTTATCACATACTCTTTCTATTTTCTTTTGTTCTCTTAACCCAATTGAAATATCTATCAACAACAAATCATAGGACCTAAACTTCTTAATTAACTAATCTATACTTTGAAAAGCTTGTACATACCAACTCTCAAATGTATTTAAACTCACTGCTATCCAGCCAAATATACATCCATCAATTCCTACAACTTTCATTTTTACTCCTCCAATGTTAATTTATTAAGAGATTTTTAACTAGCTGATAGTTCAAGATGTACTATCAGCTTTTTTTAGGATATCTTAAGTTATATGCTTTTAAATAAGGACTATTGACTCTTTATTTTACCTGAATTATATATTTCACAGAGCTTTAAATATTCATTGTAGTTTATATACTTTAGCTACACATCATAAAAACTCTTTTTAAAATTTCACCGTAAATTTGTTGTTGATATATCAAACTCTAATACTTATTATTCAATGGCGAAATTATTTCTCCTTTTACTCCACCTTTTGGCATAGCTGGTCCATTAATATTTCTAAAATAAAGAGGTAACCCTTCAGTTAAAAATATACTTGTTGTTTTAGGATTCTGACGTTGATGGTGAATATGTAGATGTGGTTCACTAGATAATCCTGAATTTCCAACCTTAGCCATAGGCTCACCTTCTTTAATATACTCTCCCTCTTTTACTAAAATAGATCCTTTTTTTAGATGTGCAAATATTAAGTATGTTCCTGTATCTTCTAGTTTTAAATAAATATAATTTCCAACCATACTCCTATTATTTTCAGTGCCTAGCACATTATCATCCTCCTCATCATAAGTTCCTACAATATAACCATTAGCTGGACATATTATTTCTTCTCCATATATACCATAACTCTGTAAATTTTTATCATTAATAGAATAAGGAGATATTAATAAATCATAAGCCCAACGTTCCATTGGAACAACTGCGTGGGGATAGTTAGTTTCTATACTATTTCCTCCCCATCCTACAACAGTGGGTTTATTGATTGGCAAACTAATTTTTGCTATGGGTCTTGTATTTTCAATATCTACAGGATAAGCTATCTGACCTAACTCTAAAAAACAAAGAACTGGATAGCTCATTATTATAGTTAGTAATAATATAACTAGTAATAATAAATCAAATTTCTTATTTTTTATTTTCTTATAGATCATATGTAAAATTACTATAAAAAATAATGCAATTCCTATAATACTTCCCCCCATAATAAGCCACCAACTAAGTACTGATATAGTTCCATTAAGAAAAAAAACACTCCCCCACAAAAACAAGAAAACCGCACCTAGAGTTGTTACAAGTACATATTTTAATACATTTTTACTCACCTAATCGTCCTCCTTTATCAAACTTTAAAAGTTTAGACGAATTATATAACGTTATCACTTAATACTTACACAAAAATCTTAATCAAAATCTATACTTTGAAAAGCTTTTACAGCTTAACTCTAAAAAGCATCTAAAATACTGAAAATTGTGTTAGCTATTTCTTTATCTTCTCACTTTTTTCCATAAGTCTATAAAAAACTTTCCAAAACCAAGCTTTTCACCTATATATGCTGTTACTATCATATAAATCCTTGTAATAATAATGAAAGCTATAATAACAATTGAAGCTCCTAAAATTTTCTGAATAAAATCCATAATTTCCTCCTCAACAATAATTAAATAAGAGCTTATATAATAAAAAAATTTTACAAAGTATAATTATTTGTTCCTTTAGTTTCAAGCTATTAATTTTACTTAATTTAATATAATTTTATTCAATAAAATAAAAATTTATAAAGATTTAGTAAATATTATCTATCTTAACAACTATATTTACATGTCCTACCTTTCAGTAACTGCCATGCCTTTTAGAAGTAGTCCGGTCATTATTATTAATTGTTTTTATATTGATGTAAACTTCTTATAAAAAGATTAACCCTTTGAAATTTTAATTATATCTTTCATAACCCTCTATTAAATTCTTTCAACTTTTGAGTATCTAAAAATGTGGTTTTTATTAAATCGATCATTCAATTTTAAAAGTATGATAATAACACACATTCTCATCTAAATTCATTATATCTTCCTCATATTTTAGGTTATTTTGTTTATAGATATTACGCCAAAATTTCAGTGCTTTTTTGTTATTTTCAAGTACTAATAGACTATACCTTCCCTTATACTTTTTAAAAAGTATATTAATTACTTCTCTTCCTAAACCTTTTTCTCTGTATTTTCTTAATATAAAAAATTCTTGAATACAATAATCGCAACCTTCTTTAACATAAGGGGGCTCTGAAAAAAGCAAAAAACCAATTACTTTATCTTTATACTTAACTATTAATGGGTATAAACTATTCTTTTCCCAATAAAGTTCTTCACTATCCCAAATAAAAACACCATTTTCATCAATATCATTATCATCAGTAAACTGTGATAAATCATGAAGGTATAAAGTATATAAATTTCTAATCACATCCTTTTCCCTCAAATCAGCTATGTCAATTGTAATATCTTTTTTCAATCTATTTTCTCTCATCCTTCTGCCTCCATTTAAATTTTTATAACTTTTGTAACTTATCTATGTAAATATCTCAAAAGCATAATCCTCTAATATTACAAAATAGAGTTAATCCTATATTTTATGACGAAAATTCTTAGATTATTGTACAGTTAACTTATTCCCCGCTATAGACACTATTAAATTTCTACCTGTTTTTTCACTTTTAGAAAACCCGATCGTTAAAGTAACTTTCTTATCTCCATTTGTTAACTTATATGCTTTTATTTTATCAAGAGTTCCTATCGGTTGATTTTTAACCTCTTTAATATCCCAAATACTTTTATCTATATTATTCATAAAGTATTCAACTGCTTTTTTATAATCTCCTTTAAAGTAAGGATCTAAGTACATTTCAGAGTGTAAATTTTTACCAGTATCAGCATCTAAAGATAATTCTGTAGTTGGATATATAGGTATTCCGGCAAAATTAGATGAATATTTTACTTTATTACAGCTAATTAGTGTAACACCAATTAAAAAAATCAGCACAAAACTAAAAACTTTTGATTTCATATAAATCCCCTCCAGTAATAAATAAATCAAAATTAACCGATTCTACATTTAAAATTCTATCCCATAACTTTTTAAATTTCTGAAGTCACTACCTTATCAATAATTTATTATTAATTACTATCTTAACTATTACTCTTTAAACTTAATCTTAAATTATCATAAGATTTCCTTAGTTATCTCTTAATTCTTAACCAACTTAATATAACCATGGTAGCAATCATAGTGACTTGAAATATTTTTCTTACTATTTTCAAGTGTGTTTTATTAGATATTTTCATTTTAAATATTGATATTGTAATTATTGATATAAAAAATAAAAATACTATTATTAATCCAATTACAGAAATTAGTAAATTATTCATAATCTTAACTCCAAATTATATATTTGAATGTCACTTAAAGTATCTATATTGTTACCCTAATCAAATATAATATCTGTTACTTCAATATACTCTAACTTCCCTTTTTTTAACCATTTTTTATTCAATTAAAATTAACTAGATAAACTTTGACCTCTTCGATTAAGTATACTCATTTTTACTACACCTTATTTTCATGTGATTCATTTGTATAAAATAATTATTTCTTTCTTCAATTTTATCCTCTACTTAAAATAATCCTCCAGTTGATAAATTCATAGCTTATATATAAAAATAAAACATTATAATAATAAAGACGTTAGTAATAATAAATTTGAAAAATTACATATCGTATTCTGAGTATCCCTGATGTGAACGCACCTAAAGCTTTCGTCACTTAAACTTTTTTTCAAAAGACATACAGAGCTTGTCCCAAATGGTAGTCGGTCTTTAAACCACTGGAATCCTCTGTTATTCAAAGTCATGGCTTTAAAAAGGTATTGATTTTTTTATTTAGTTATAAAAAATATTAAAAATAATATTAATATTCCTAATACCGAAATCACATATAAGTATTTTTTATTATTTTTCTTAAACTCAATTTTTTTATTAGTTATAAAAAGTGTAGTAATTATAATTGAGATCATTGGAATAAATACTGCAAAAAATTTAGACATTTAACTTTCTCCTTTACAACTTTAAAAATCATAAGAAATATTTTACATATATTGTTCTTTTCTCTTTTCTCAGACATTTTTATTTTTTAATACAAAGTAAATTTAAATAAAACTACTTATCAAAATTATACCCTTTTATATTTGCAAAAATTGTCGCTTTTTATCATTTTAGATATAGAATAGAATCATACTTTTTATTAATATGCGTTTAATCTAAACAAAATAATCTCTATTATTAAAACTTTAAATGGAAAATAAAAAGCCCTACTTTTAAAGTAGGACATCTATTTACATACATTTAAAACTTTATTTAGTTTCTTACAGCTTTTTCTATATTCTATATATATAACTTAGATATATATAGAATTTCAGCTATTTTTCTTTAAAGTTTTACATCTCCTTGAAAAAGTCCATATATTAGCTTTATAATCCTTTTTTTAAAACACTTGATATAAGCAATATGTACCTATATTCTTACTAATCTTCTTAGCCTAGATGCTATTTTATATTTACTTATGAATAAGGAACAATAAGGTAATTCCAGTAGTATAAGAAAAAGCTACACAATAAAGTAACTATACAAAATATAAATTGTCCAATAAGGAACTTTTCTTTCTTAATAAACCTCTTAACATTTACCATTAATAATCCTGAAGCTAAAATTGCTGTAATAATTGGAATACTGCATATAACTAGAATGTACCAATTTGAATAACCAAATAAGAGTTTTGAATTTCCATAGGTGAACTGTATAATGAAGAAAACTGCATTTAAAGCAGAAATTAAACCAATCCATAAAGATATTGAATTATTCTTTTTTCTTATTTTCTTAATTACCCACCTAATAAGCCAGATAATAGTCATAAGTATAAAAAATAAGAAGTTTACAAAATAAAAAGTTCTTAGTAATGAAGCTTGCTTCCATAAAGGTGTTTTTGTAGCAGTAAAATACATTGGACCTGTAAGTACCAATTTTCCATCTCTTTTGTGAAAATGTATTTGTTCTACACCATCTATTTCTTGAAAAAATAACGGAGAAGTTTGTATAAAATGTTTTTCTAAGGGTCTTTGACCCTCATTTTGAAAAACACCTTTTACTTTAATAACCGAATTGCTTTCAGCTATAACTGAGTACTTTAAGTTTCCAATAAATTCAAACCATTTTCCATAACCATGTTTTGGTGATAAAGTTAATTCATAAATTCCTTCTAATTCTTCTATTGATTTGTTAGGAAGATAAGAAATATCCTTTTTATCACCTTTTAAAAATTTATCTGCTATAACCTGTATTAAATTATGAGACATCTCCATGCCACTTTGACCACTATTTATTACTATAAAAATTCCAATACCCTTTGAAGGAATCAATACCATTTTAGAGTTAAATCCATCAATTCCTCCATTTGCCCAAAGTATAGGCAAACCATTTAATTCACTTCTAAAAAAACCGTAACCAATCCCATACATATCAGGATGTGATGCAAAGTTTTTTTGATGCATTTGTCTTACCAAATCAGGATGTAAAATTTCTTTTCCTTGATATTTTCCGCCATTTATGTGCATAATCATGTATTTAGCAAAATCTGTAGCAGTTGAAGACATTCCTCCTGCACCTGGTAGACTTATATATGAGTAAGGCATTTCTTTGTATTTGTTTTTGTGATATATATAGCTTTTAGCAAGATCTTTATTTTTAAAAGGTAATTGTAAAGATGCACTACTCATATCTAAATGATTAAACATATTTTTATTGAAATATCCATTTAATGTCTGACCTGTTCTTTGTTCAATCAGATTCCCTATTAATCCAATGCCAACGTTACTATACTGAAAAGTTTTTCCAGACTCACAAATTGGAGGTTGTTTTTTTACATAATTTTTCAAATATTCAGTAGAAGATAACACGTTCTCCTTACTTAAACTATCTCTTTTATATATTGCTTCATCTAGACCTGCTGTATGTGTTAGCAAATGATGTAATGTAATCGGCTTATTATTAAAATTTGATACTTTATAACTTTTTAGATATTGATTAATATCTTTATCTAAATTAAATTTTTCTTCTTCAACTAATTGCATAGCAGCTGTAGCAGTTAGCGATTTCGTTAAAGAACCTACCCTAATAATTGTTTTCTCAGGATTTACAGGTATTTTGTTTTCTAAATCAGCATATCCATAACCTTTTGAGAAAATAATCTGATCATCTTTTGTCATTACAATTGCTGCTCCTGGAATATGTAAATTTTCCATATCATTTTTTATAACCTTATCAACTAATTTTTCAATATTATCTTCTGTCATATCCCTATTAGCAAATGCAGGAGACACTGAACTTAGAATAATAAAGCATAAGGTTAGTATAATAAAAAATTGTTTCTTTTTCATATTTGACACCTTCCCTTCATTGATTATAATTGTATTATACATATTTTAATTTTCTTTTCTCTTACATAAACCTTACAAATTTCTTAATAATAATATAAAAGTGTCAAATATTACATTTATAATACTAAGTTATTTGAACTAAAAAAAGATGGCCAAATATTCGCCATCTTCTTTCATCATTACTTATTTACCATTTTTAAGTTGCTCTGTGAACACTATTATAATGTATTATCATCAATAATAAATAGTGTGTTAGACGTTGATTTCACTTTTTAAATTTCGCTTTCCAACTGATTTATAAAACTTTTTATAAACTGAATCTTGTCTTTCATTATTAACTGTGCTGTATTTGTAAATAACTTATTCATTGATTCTTCACAATAAACAAGTTCTTTTCTCTTTAACTTATCTAACAGTGACCTATAGTAATTGGTATCTGATTTCTTAATATTGATAACATTCATTATAATCCCCATTGCACCTGTTTCATCAAGTAAATCAGCATCTTTCAAAATATCTACTTCTAGAGTTGAATAACTTGATTTATTCGAGTGTTTTTTAATAACATGAACAATATTATCAATAGAATTTTCCTCTAGTTTTGAATTGCATTCTAACCATTTTTTAGCTATATCAGCGCTCTCTTGTATATAGTAAACTAAAAGTACCCACTATTATAATTGAAAACTCCCCAGTAAAAATATAAACTACCTATATAAATATAATTTTATAGGTGGTGTAACTGGAGATGATAAATTTGGATAAAAAGAGA
>VEND01000135.1 GCA_009711765.1 Bacillota bacterium
TCTTTAATAACTTCAGTTTTTTCTAATAAATTAAGTATTTCATCTCTAGTTTTATGATCAAAATCATAATTTATAGCCAAACCAATCCCACCTTTAAAACTAATATAGTACATATTATTAGGTGAAATTAATACTTATGACTAAAAGTAGCAGACATTAGTAAATACCCAATTATAAAGTTTTAAATAAAAATATTATTAAGGTATAAAATTCCACTAATATATTCATAAATAATAAAGTTAATTGTTTATTAGATTTTTTAGTTGAAATTACTCTCGAAGGGTAGTTATTCCATAAATTATATCTATTAAGGTAAATTCGAAGTGCAATAAAATATTCGACAAAAGAAGATGATTTTCAACAAAGGGTATGTGTAAGTTATTGTAGAATGTTGTATCGAAAGCTAAAAAGCTATTATTTTATTATTTTTGTCAGGTATACATAAGTAATGAAATTTCTTAATTTACTTATTAGAAGATAATATAGAAGTAAGAATTATGGAAACTTAAGTAAAAAATATAATACCATAGTTTAAAAGAAACAATTATTTATAAAAGGTTTATTAAACAATTCTAAAATACAACTTATTTTTTTAAAAAAAAGTGTTATTAAAAGTATTACAATTTATAGGAGGATTCTATATGTCAATTGATTATGTTGATAATAACTATTTATTACTCCAATTTAGAGACAGAATCTACTCAAAACAAGGAATTGAATACCAAAGTTTTTTTGAAAATATTATGGATAAAGCATTCACTGATTTTCAAAAAATAAGGCCATATGGAAATCAAGGAGATGGAGGGAATGATGGATATAGAAAGAGGTCTGGTATTTATTATCAAGTCTATGCCCCTAATACTCCCCAAATTAAGGAATCACAAGCTGCGAAAAAGTTTAAGAAAGATTTTATTACTCTCAAGAATGAGTGGGATGGAATCTCTGAAATAAAGGAATATAATTTTGTTTTTAATGACAAATATTGCGGTTCAATTCAATTACTTGAGAAGACTATATCTGAACTGGAAAAGAAAAATCCAAATATTCAATTTAATCTTTATTTAGCAAAAAACTTAGAAAGATTATTTTTCACATTAGATAAATCTGATATTTTGAATCTAGGTTTTGATATAGATTCAAGAAGAGCACTTTCAAATGCATACGAATATTTAAAAAAGGTTGAAATTGAACTTGACAGAGGAATTGCAAAATATGCACTAAAAATATTAAAAGACAGTAAAGATATAATTGAAGATTTTAATGATAAAACCTTATCTTTAGAGTATGAAATTTTAGAATGTAGATGTTTAAATAAATTAGAAAAAGTGGATGAAGCAAAAAAGAAATATAAAAGTATTACTACAAGGTATCCGAATGATCCCCGAGCTTTTTTATACTTAGCTGAAATTTTCTTGTTAGATAACAACTTTGATAAAAATATGGAATTATTAAACAAAGCAGAAGATATTGATAGTAAACACTGGTTATTAAAACTAGAGAAGTTACTTAGAAGTATTTATCTTGAAGAAAGAATCAACATAGATAATATAAACGAAGATATCTATTCTAATAATAAAAAAATAAAGGCTTTATTCTTTCGTCTCTATGCTGTTATTTTTGAAAAATATGGAAATACTTCAAAGGCAGATAGTTTTATTGAACAAGCTATTAGATTAAACCCAGAAAAGTTTGATATTTATCTAACTAGATTATTTTTTGTTGAAAATAGAATACCATCAGATAATAAATCAGAAATGATTACTGAATATCATAAACTATTTAAAGAAATAAAGAATATAGAAGAAAAATTTTATCAATATGGAGATATAGGAGCAAGAAACAAAGTTATTTTAAATTTAAAAAAATTAAATATATTCATTGTAAAAGAAAATTATAGTGAACTTAAAAAAATAGCTAAAGAAATATTTCGTCTTTTATTAACTTGTTATTTTAATACACAAATTCAGCATATTCTTGCAAACATATTAAAAAACATTCGATTATCAGATGATGAATTTAATCTTTTACTTGAACATATTGAAAACTCACAAAAGGAATCTTTAGAAGAACTTTTGAAAGTTCTTATTTTACAATTTAATGAAAGAAATAATTTATTCACAGAAGGAAAATATTTCTTTAGAAAAATTGAAAAACAAAGTTACTGTGATTTTATAAATAATATTGAATGTAAGAATATAAACGAAGTTTATAGTTTTCTAAAGAATGATATTGAATTTGCAGTATCTTTTGTTATTACCATGAAAGAGTTACCAGAGTTTAGGAGATGTATAATTGAAAGGCTTCCAGATAATAAGACTATACAGAAAGATAAGTTATTACTTTTAACTTATTATGATGAAAAAAAGTTCAGTGAAGCTTTTGAAATTTTAAAACGGGTTAATTTAAAAAAGTTAAATTATTACGAAGCAAAAGTAGCATTAGAAATTACAAAGGAAAAAAAAGCATGGGATTCTATGGCTATAGTTTTAGAAAAGCTTTTAAAAAGAGAAAAAAATGAAAAAGAAAAATTTTTTTTAAAACATTATTTATTCAAGACTTATATTAATCTTGAAAAATATAGAGAAGCTATTAAAATAGGAGAAGAGGTACTAAGACAGGATTCTGAAAATAATTATTTAAAAGATGGGAACAAAGAAATACTTTTGTTTAATACAATATTTGCTTGTATTGAAAGGGGTAAGATTGATAAAAATGCACTTAGAAAGGCTAAGGATATACTTAATGAATATAGATTAGTTAAACCATCTTATAAATTTAAAATTGCAATTGAAACAGAAGTATACCTTGTTAACAAGCAGCCTCAAAAAGCACTAAATTCTATAATTGAAGCTGTAAAATTAAAAAAAGTTCTTACTGCAAATGAATATGCAGAATTATATTATACACTGTTTATAAGAATAGGAAATGTAATTGATTTGAAACTAGATTCATTAAATAAAGTTAAAGAAAATACATTTGTAAAATTAAAAAATAAAGAACATTGGTATTTAATTGGAGATAGCAATGAACTGGATGCTAAAAAAATTACTAAGACTAATAGTTATTACACTATTTTTAAAGATAAAAAAGTAGGAGATAAAATTGTATTTGAAAATAAATATAGTTCAGAAAACAGTGAAGAAACGATAGAAAAAATATATACGATAAAAGAATATATATTATGGAAGAGCCTAAATAATTTTGTAGATATATCAAAAGATAATTTTGTAAATTATGTACAAAGAGTAGAGATACCTGAAAAAGAAGGTAATTTAGATACTAGATACCTAAAAAAATTTATGGAAGATCAAAATAAAAAAGAGGATTCATTTTTTGAGATGTATTGTAAAAGCAATCTACCTATAGCTTTATTAGCAGTAAATGAAGGTGGGCTTACAAATGCAATTGGACGCATACAACAAGAAAATAAGGGTTTTATTAACTTTAGCACTGGTAAAATTGAAGAATTTGAAAAACAGAAAGAAATTGCCAAAAGGGTTATTGAAAAGGATGAGTCATTTTATATCGATGGGACTTCAGCTACTATATTATCAGAAGCAGGTCTAATTAAGAAGATATATACTTATATACCTAATTTAAGGATTCCTCAGTCTGTAATAACTCTATTAGTTAATATAACCGAAAAAATCGAATATACGCCAGGACAGGTTGGGTATATGGGTTATATTAATGACAAGATAACTTTTTCAAAATTAGAGAAAGAAAAGAGAACCTCAATATTGAATAATTTTTTAGAAAGCATTAAAGTATTTGAAAAACAACCGAAAAATGTTAGTGTAATTTCTTTAGCTAATAAAGCTGATCGTTTTTCAGAGCAAAAAATACCACCAGAATTATGTGATGCCTGTATCTTAGCACAAAATGAAAATTTACCAGTATTAACTGAAGACTATTTGTATTTGAAATTAAATGAATTAGAAACTAAAAAGACTGCACCAGAATATTTTTCTTCTTTTGCATTATTAATGACTTTGTATGAAAAAGGAAAAATTAGTTTCAATGAGTATCTTAATTTTTTTAGTTATCTTACTTCTTATCGGTTCAAGTTTCTGCCATTGAGTAGTGACGATATCAAAAAAGCTGTTTTTGGTGATGAAAATAAGATTGATTGCAAACCTAAAAATATTAAAAAGTTAAATTTATCACTAACATTATCAGAAGAATATGGAGTTTCATTTAATGAGGCTTTTAGGATTGTAGAAATTTTTTTAATTAAAGTACTACAAAATAATGCAGTTTCTATTGAGACAATGGAAAAAATATTTATTGAAATCACTGAAGCATTTCCAACTAAAATGAGCCAAAAAAATTTGGGGCAGATATTACTTAGAATTTGCTTTAAAGTAATGGAAAATAATAATTCTAAGTTTATTTTACATTCAGGAAAGCAATTAATGTACAAAAAAGCTATTAGACTAATAAAGTTAGTAGAAAGTTTTGATTAATATATAGACTTGTAAAAAATATTACTTAGATTTACAGTTAACCTAATCAATGGATACTTATTTTTCTTTATTTTGATATTTTATTTATATGTAGGCTAATAGTCTGTCACGGGATCCCGTGACAGACTATTAGCCTACTAAATTTATGTCTAAAAATATCAGAATTTAACCCCTTCAGTTTAAAGGGGTTAGAAAGTTTTTGGTGGATTAATTATTATATCCATATTTATTTCATCTTCATTTTTATCTACAATTATTTTATCCACTAATAAATCGATTAGCATTCTTTTATTATATATATTTAAGCTATGGAAGTCTTTAAAGAAGTTATTAAGCGATTTTTTAAAGCTATCTTTAGAATTATGATATTGATACAAGTCTTTCCGTTTTGAATTAAGTATCTGGTTAAAGTGAACAATTTTTTTCTTAGTTAAGGTTATTAATTGCATAAGTTCAGTTTTTAAAGAATAATTCATATTAGTTCTCAGCGCATCTTCTAAGTCATTTAATTGAGATTCTAATATATTTGTTTTTTCTTCATAGTCGTTTATAGATTTTTCTATGTTTGATTTTCTTATGTACTTCTTATCTATGTATTGGTGCCATAATTCATTAATATCATCTATACTTATTAGTTTAGAGAGTTGACTGATAAAATGATTTTCAAGTATAGTTTTCTCAATTATTAGCTCTGATTTTCTATCAATAATGGTAGGACATCTATAGACACTATTTTTACCTTTACCATAATTTTTAGTTAACAATTTCTCTTCACATTTTTTACAATAAAGCTTATCTTTTAGGATAAAAGGGGTGCTATAGTATTTAGGATTTTTAAGTTCACTCTTTTTTTCTCTAAGGTATACTGATTTATTAAATAGGGATTGATCTATTATTTGAGCATTTTCATTGATAGTGTCAGAATATATTGGCTTATCTTTTCTTCCAGGATTTCTTCTTCCTCCTCTACGACCCCATACAATTTTACCTGTATATGTTTCATTTTTTAAAATAGATTCTATTGCGCTTTTAGTCCATGTTTTGAAAGGGTACTTTTTATTGTATATACTAGCAATCTTTCTATAACCATAGCCGTATGATGTATATAATTCAAATATTTCTTTTATAATTTCTTTTTCGAAGGGAATACATTTTAGTTTAGTACTTGTTCTTTGTGATTTTTTATGATTTTTAACTTTTACAGCATAATACCCAAAGGGTATTTTACCACCTGGCCAGAGATTGTGTTGAGCACAATATTTATTCCCTAGTCGAGTCCTTGAAGAATTCATATCAGCTTCAAGCTCGGCAATACTAGTTAACACAATTTCAATTAGATTTTCCACATGTCTAATATTTTCATTAGTTTCAAAGTTTTCATTTGGTTTACTATACTGTATATCTATTTTGTTAAGTTGTTTTAATTTATATTTTAAAGCAAAGGCTTCTTCAGTATTACGAGTAAGTCTATCTCTAGAATATACAATTAGAGTATTAAATTTCCCTTTACTAGCCAGAGATAAGATATGATTTAAAATAGGCCGCTTACTTAAGGAGTCATCAATATCGTTCCTATCATTATATATTTTAGAAGCAGGTTTTGCTTCTGTAAAAATATATTTTTCGTCAAGTTCTAAATTATTATTAACTGCATAATTTTTTACAGATTCTCTTTGACTTTCTATAGAAACTCCTGTTTTCTTTTGTTTTTTAGTAGAGACTCTAAGGTAGGCTACAGCAATATTATTTGGCGCCGTAGTCGATTTCCTTGACTGATTTACCATCTATATACACCTTCTCTATAATACTTTTAAGAATGTCTTGAGCTTCATCTGTATTTAAATCATTTTTTAAAAAGTTGATAATAGTGGATTTATTACCTATTTTTCGTAGTTTATAAAGATTTTCTTCTAATGCATTAAGAGAGGATATTTTACCTTCGATTAAAGTGATTTTATCAATTAGCTGCTTTTCTATTTTAGATATTTCATTAAGTTCTATTTGAATATTTTTTTTAGTTTCTTTATCAATTCCTTTTTTTATTAGGGATAATAGCTTTTCTTGTTTTGTAGTAGTATTTTTTTGAAGTTGTTTATTTAAAGTAGCTTTTTTTCTTTTAGAGTCAGTTATTCTTTTGGAAATAAGTTTCCTAGCAGTATTTTCATCATATATATCATTTAAAATCCTTTTTAATAATGTGTTTAATAGTAAATCTTCACGAATAGATGAGCAACTTTTTGTATTGCATCTATAATAGTTACCTGATAAGTTTATATTTTTATTACATGCAGTACAAGCAAGTAGTCCTTTGAATAGGTAATTTTTCTTGCGAGATGAATAATTTCTTTTATTGTTTAAATATTTCAGTGCTACTTTAGTGAAGGTATTTTCATCAATAATAGGTTTAACATTAACAAGATTTTTAAAATCTTCTTTAATTGGATGATAACAATTTGTTTTTGAATCTTTACTAAATAGCACTTTATCTCCAGCTGGTCTTTGTATAGCAGCATAAAGTGGATTAGTGATCATATATCTTACAATGTTTTCATTTAAGGACCTTCCAGTATTATTAATACTAATAGCATAATTAGTTAAGTTTTTAATTGAATATTTTTTTGTGAGGAATGCATTAAATATATTCTTAACTACTAATGCTTGCTTTTCATGGGGAACAAACTGATAATCGGAATTTGGGTTTTCTATTATATCAGTTTCAGTAAAACCAAAGGGAGGCAATTCACCTTGTTTTGAATATCTACCTTCTTCATGTTTCATTTTCCTTCCAGTAGATGCCCGTTCATTTATATAATTTACTTCAAAATCACTTACTCCCATTAAGATGTATTCAATAAAATCAGAGTAAATATTTTTTTTATCCGGTTGGAATTCACCATCGCCTGAGTAAATAACTTTCACATCATGTTCTTTGATTTTTTTTCTTATTTCCAGTAGTTCTTCAAACTTTCTAGATAATCTGTCTCTTTTAAGAACAACTATAGTTTTAAATTTATTGTTCTCCATATCATTTAACAGTTCCATGAAGCCATTTCTTTTATCATAAGAGTACTTATAAGCAGATTCACTATCGTAATAAGCTTTATATAAAACTAGGTTATTTTTATAAAGTACTTCTTTTCCTTTTTCAATTTGTGATGGAATAGAGTTATTTTCTTTCTTTATTGATTTCCTTGCATATATAGCAGCATAGTCATATGGAGTAAGATAATCTTGAGGTTTTAAGTTATTATATGTATTACTCTTGTACTTTCTTTCCATTCTCACCATCCCCAAATTCTAGGTCATTATTTAATATATAATCAAGAATTAAGTTTATAATTTTTTCTTTTGATTTCATATTATCTTTATATTTTATTGAAGAAATAGTTATTTTAGATGTTTCTTTCATAGGAACCTCCCTAGATATATATTCAAAATGTAGAGTATAAAGAAGATGATTTTAAAATTTAAATTTCTAAATATTAAAAATTAATGTACCAGTAGAGTTATAATAAATAAAAATTTTAAAAAAACATTCAATAGTTTAAATTTTGATACTGTGAATTTAAAATTAGACAAGATTAGATAATAATTTAATTACATATTTTAAAAAGGAGAGATTGCTACAAAACTTTTTAAAAAGTTTTATAGCAATTTAAAATTGGTAGGTTATTTGGTTATGTAGCTTTGAATTTTAAAAGTGGGTTAATATTTAGAAAAGATATTTAGAATTATCAAGATTTTTTAATTCATTAGCTATAATAGCATTTTCATTAGTCGATTCTTCACATATACTTGAGTATTCACAGGATGACAAACAGTACTCATTAGGATTGCATGGAAAAGTATTTTCATTTTTAATTTCATTAAATCTTTTCCATAAGGCTTCAATAATGGCATTTATATTCTTGTTATTTACTTCTCTATCAATTTTTTTATTATGAAGTAAGTAGTAATAACTAACGATAGAAGGGTATTTACTTAGATACTCTTCAGCTAATAATACATAGATAGGAAGCTGTAAATCTATCTGGAAATCATTACTGTGTGTAACGATACCACCAGTCTTATAATCAGTTATTTCAAGCTTATTATCACTTCTTAGAAATCCTTTATCTATAATGCCACATAGGATAAATTCTCCCATATCTTTATAGATCATTTTCTCAGTTATTAATACTTTTTTATGTTTATCTAAAGGATTATTAAAATAGTTAGTAAGTATTTTTAATGCTTTTAGCCCAAAATCTCTTTCTTCGTCTTTATCTCTATATCCTTCTCTTATCCAGTTACTACGAAGAAGGTTATGTAGATTATTTAAAGTCTTTATGTTTTTATCTGTAATTTTATTAAACTTAGATAGAGTTTTATGGATACTTTGCCCGAAGGAAAGATACTTACTTGAAGATTGAGTGGAGGGTTTAATTTTATCGATATATCTATACTTGAATTTCCTTTTACATGTTTTAAACATTTGTAGACTTGAGTTGCTTAAGTAGAGTTTTGATTTCGTGTTTCTTCACCTCCTTGATTATAGGATGTGTAGCATTTATAAAATTATTCATATATTTGATATAAATTTCAACATATTGATAAAAAGGGCATAAAAAAAGTCCCTACAAAGTAGAGACATCCTTAGTATTGGTATTGATTTTTTTTATGAATTTCAACTCTTTAATAAGATGATTGCATATAACTTCAGCTTTATCTTTATCATAGTTATAATCATAAATTGTAGCTAAAAATGATATAACTAGAGTATTAGCAAGTTTAGTTATGTAATTAGACTGTGATTTGGAATTCTTATTTGAATTATCTAAAAAGTTTTCTAAGTTATTTATGTTAAGCTCTAATAATCCTTCTAGTGGAATATCCAATAAGTCGCTTATTTTGTAAAGTAATTCAAGCTTAAAAACATCATAATTACCGTTTTCTATATTACTTAATTGACCAACAGAGATATTTAGAAGTTGAGCAAATGATTTTGTAGTAATATCATTCTCTTTTCTAGAATTTCTAATTTTCATTCCAAGTTCTTTATAAGAAACAGCCATTGTACAACCCCCTTTAATAAAGGAGTTTTGACTAAAATTAAAATTATATACATATGTCTATTTATTTATAAATTACAAAATGCTTATTAATACATACTATTTATTTTTACTCCTGTATAGAAATACTTTAGAATCTCATCATATTTATAGCCTTTAGACGCCATACCATTTGCTCCCCATTGACTCATACCTACACCATGTCCATATCCGATAGTATCAAATGTAATAGTGTTACTTTTGCCATCGATAGAGAAATCAAAGTTTGTAGAATTTAAACCTAATAAAATTCTAAGTTCTCTACCTGTTATTGCTTTTCCATCAATATTAATGGTCTTAACTCTATTACTTTTACTTCTTTCAACAATTTTTATTTTACTAGCTATATTTTTTTTGGTTAAATTTATGCCGTCATATTCATTAGTAATTGTATTAATAAAATCATTAACAGAAATACACATAGTGCCTGTGAATTTAGGAGACTCTTTTTCATAAGGACTTACTACTGCTCTAAGATATGGTTTAGCACTAGCAAATACCATTTCTGAATCTTCGGTCATACCTCCACTTGTAGAGTGGAACATAGCATCTATAACCTTTTCATTATATACCATTATTTGACCTTTAGTACTATCTACAGCTTCTATAAATTTATCCCAGTATTGTTCCATCCAATGTTCGCCATGAATTTCTTCAAGCTTTTTTATTGAAGAATAAGCTTGACAATGGATTCCTGTACATAAAGCTGTTTCGGGATGCTGTGGGTGACCATCTTTATAAACTTCTAGACGGTGGAATGCATAAGTTCGAGATGCAACTGCTTGAGCTTTTAATGCTTCTATATGAAAATTACCAGACATTTCAGTTGCTAATACTCCTTTTATATAATCTTCGAAGTCTATAGTTTCAACGGTTTTAGTTTCTATATTGTAAATTTTAATATACTTTGATTTTATTGTATCGTCAACTGACCTTTCATTTTCTAAAGAATTTATATTTTCGACTTTATAGTTTTGTATAATTACTGTTGGTAAAAGTATTGCTATTAACAGTATAAATAGAATATACATTATCAAAGATTTCATTTTGTCCTCCTTTTTTCATACTATAACTCATTACAATATATTGTTGTTGGATAGATTTTATGAGGAGAAGATTGTGAAAATAATAGACACAGCAATATTCAATTATGTTAATATGTGGTAAAATATATCTAGACATTTTAATTATGAGGGATTTAATCAACAATCTATATAATACTACTATAATCAAAGTTAATAAGAACATATTTAATCTACAATATTGTATTACTAGTATTAAATACCTGGATTATATGAAAGGAGTATTCTTTTATGAATCTAATAACATCTATAATTATTTACCCACTCATTGCAGTAGCAATACTTTATATTATTAATAAAGTTTTTCCTTATAAAAGAAAATTAAAGAAACTATGTGGTTCAGATTCGAAATATATTAACACAATTGTAATAATCTATTTAGTTGTTTCCTTTTATTTCATATTCATTTTGAACAAAGATTTTTCAGAAGTCTTTTTTGTAATATTTTGTTCTTGTCTTTATCTTAGAATAATACCTTAAGAAACTAAAATAGCAATATTCAAGTTAATAAATCACTAGTAGAAACTACTGACTACAACATGGTCTGTAGGCATTACATATCTTTGAGTTAAGTATCTAACAGCTGCACCTAGTTCACCATCACCACCACCAAATTGTTCTAAAATCATTTGTGCAAGGGCAGGATTGCAAGTATCAACCCTTACTGGATATTGTATTTTTTTTTCATAAATCCACATATCTTAACCTCCTTAATCACAACCGCAATATTCTATTTCCCAAGGCCAAGGGCCTTTTATATATTCCCAAGGACATCTACTCATATTTTGATGAGTAAGAGGTCCATAGTTAGTTGTATATTCATATTCAAGTTCCTTTAGTTCTTTAGCTAATGTATTATGAAGCCTTATGGCTCTTTCATCTGAGGGATGGGTATCTAAATAAAGATTTGTTTCTACTAAACAAAACTCAATTTCCATAAGCTTTCTTAAAAGTTTTAGTTGATTAGTATCCATTTAATACACCTCCTATTAACATTTCTTTTTTTCTTTTTTATACTTATAAGGCATATAAAGCTCTGGGAACAAAGTGCCTTTACATAAAGCTTTATCTGGTGAATATACTCTACCCATAACTTGAAATGGAACGTATGCGTGGGCTAGTTTATATTTTGATTCATACATATCCTTATTGTCCATAGAATCCCTCCTAATAAATTATTCTATTGCACTAATATATTACGCATTCTGATAAGCTTTTGTGAGAATATAAAAAATTAAATATATGGAGTTTTTTACTTAGAAGAAGAAAGAAGTAATAAAAAAAGTCTAATAGTTCTTATTTAAAACAGGAATATTCAATTTTGTTAATATATGGTACAATAAATATGGATATTCAAAGGGAGGGATATAATGAGCAATCTATATAATACTGACCATAATACAAATTTTAAACATACAAATAATTATAAGTATCAATCAAGATTTAGAAAAAATGATGTAAGAAGGGATACCTATCCCAACGATGAAGATTACGCTGTAGGTATAGGTATGTGGCTAGTAATTTTAGCATGCATGACAATTCCAGTTGTGAATATAGTGTTTATAATTTTTCTAGCTGTAGCGCCACCAAATAAAACTTTAGGTAATTTTGGGAAAGCCTCATTAATATTATTTGGAATAGCTTTTTTTCTTACATTATTATTAAATGCTTAAATGAAGAAAAAATAATAAAAAAGGAGTAAATAATATGCTTAAAAAATTAAATACAAAACTAGAAAAGTTTGAAAATTATATAAATAGAGTTAACAAAGAGAAGAAAATGGTGGGAGTATCAGTAGCTTTTTCATATGATAATGAAGTAATTTATGCCAAAGGGTTTGGAAAGGCTAGACTTAATCCAAAACAAAATATAACACCAAATACTATAATGAGTATACAAAGTATTACAAAAAGTTTTGCATCAACAAGTATTATGCATTTGGTAGAAAAAGGGTTAATTGACTTAGATGAACCATTAGTTCAATATCTACCATATTTTCGAACATCTAAAAAGGAAGAGAGTGATAAAATTACCGTTAGAGAATTACTATCTCATACTGCTGGATTTCCAAGTAATATTTTAATTGCAAATATTATATGTCCTAACATAGAAGAATTGAAAGATTTGAAGGAAATGCAGAAAACTAAAGGTATTTCTGATGATGTAGGAAAGGACATTAAATCCTTTGAGGATATAACTAGGTATTTTAAAAATGTAGATTTGGATTACAAACCAGGAAAAGGTTTTAAGTATTGCACAGATGCTTATGTTATCGTTGGGGATTTATTCGAAAAAGTTAGTGGTATTTCATGGTATGAGTTTTTACAGAAAAACATTTTTGACAAACTTAATATGACAAGAACAACACTTAAACCATTGAAGGCAATGAATGATAAAGATAGTGCTAGATATTATACTTATGATAACTCATCCTTTAAAGAAGTTTCATTTCCAACAAATAAAATAGCAGCTCCTATCGGTTTTATTTATTCAACAGCCCTTGATATGTCTAAATATTTAGTGGCTCATATGGATTATAAAAACGCTACTTTATTAAAAGCAATAAGTCTTAGAGAAATGCAAAATTCCTATACAAAAGCAAAGGACGTATCATCAAGACCTGATGTTAAGAATCCTGGGTATGGACTTGGGTGGTGTACAGGAACATATAAAGGGTTAAATTTAGTAGAACATAGTGGAGGTTATCCAGGAGTAAAATCCTTTGTTAGAATGGTTCCTATTAAAAAACTAGGTATCGTATGTTTAACAAATTTTCAAGAAACAAATGTGATAGATTTATGCAACAAAGCTACAGATATATTATTAGATGTATAGTAAAAGTCACAATATGGTTATTAAAAAGGGGAATTTTTATGATTAATATAATGAAAAAATTATTTAGTGAGAAAATATTTTTTTTAGTGTTTTTTTTAATAATGATTATTATCAATATGGGGAATTTCATTACTAGTTTTAGTGGATTTTATTTTTTAACATTAGTAACATTTTTAGTAGTATTTTTAGTTCAAAGATATGTGTTTAAAGAAGCAAAAAAAGTACATATGATATTCTTTATATTTATAGTATTAACAAGTTATTATTTAAAGTTAAATAATATTAATTTTAATTATATGCTTTTATCAGTTTTATACTTTTTAATATTAACTATATATAATTCACAAAAGAATATAAAAAAGGAAAAATATAATGTATTGTTGATAATTTTAGTAATATTAGTATTTTTTATAGATGTATTTTTTAACTATTACGAAAGTAAAGATGATATATTTAAAGATCATAACTTACAAAAGGAAGTAAAAGAGGAGTTAGAAAAATACGGATATAAAGGTGAAATGACAAAGGAAAGTTTAAAAAAAGTAACAAGTTTATATATTAGTGACAAAGTCATAGACCTAGATGGAATAGAAAATCTTACGAACTTAGAGACATTGAGAACATCTATATTATCTAAAAATATTAAAAACTTAGATAATATATCAAGTTTAGATAAACTAAGGAGTCTATCTTTACACAATATAAAGGTAAGTAAAATACAATCATTAGAAACTATTGAATCTTTAGAATATCTAGAACTTACAAATATAGAAGTTGATAATGATAAAAGTATTACTAACTTTCCTAATTTAGAAGATGTCCATATTCATACTCCTAAGATGAATAATCTATCAATTTTAAAGGATTTAAAACATTTAAAAAACTTACATATAGCTTTTACTGAACTTAATAGTTTAAAGGGAATTAAGAATTTAAAAAATCTAGAAAAAATTCGCTTTTACGGTTCTAATATAAAGGATTTTAGTATTCTTAGAGAAATTAAACCAGGTATAGAATTTCATCATAGAACCAGAGTTATTAAGGATTTAAATGGACTTAAACATTTTAGTAATTTTTATATAAGATTCAATCCTAATTTTGCAAACATTGTTTTAGATAGGGACTCTAAAAACTTTTGGAAAGCAGAAGAATTACTTAAATAAATATTAATTTAAAATTAAACCACCATTGTTTTATATGGTGGTTTAAATAATGTTAATAATCTATATATATATTTTTTTATACAAACCTGTATTAGGTCTTTATTATTTTGAGGACTATATAATATTAATTAACTTTTAAAGTCATAATATTTACTATATGTTTCTTCTTTGTAAAATCCATACTGACTTCTTTTATTTTCGTATAACCTAAATTAGACCAAAATTTAATTCCTTTATGGTTATCTTCAATTACACCTATTCTTAAAGATTTTGAACCTAAATTAATTGTCCATTGTACTAATTCTTTATGTATCATTTTACCCAATCCATTACCCCTTTCTTCAGGATCAATAAGCATTAATCCAAGCATCCATTCTCCAATAACAGGGAAATCTTTTATTATATCAATAATTCCAATTAGTTTATTATTATATTTAAATACTCCTAAAACGAACTTATCGTCATAATTTTTATTAGGTGGTAGAGCAGTAAGAATTTCTTTTGTTTCTTTTTTAGATGGTAATATACCATCATGTAATATGTAATAATCTGAACATTTTTCACACAACGATTCAACAAGTTTAATATTTTCTATAGTAAGAGATTTTATCCTATAGCCATTTTGTAAATTGAATTCTTCCATACTTATATCTCTCCAATCTAATTCAAAATATTTTACATTCATTTAATTATATATCCTATGAGTATAAAATTACAAATGTTTATATAGACCATACATAGATTTCTTAACTTAAAGTAAGTTGTCTGTAAAAGTTTAGTAGAAATAACTTATGAGGATATCATTAGATAATTTAATTATTTAGTCTAGTTTTATCTATTAAATTAAGTTTAAATAAATTAGAAAGATACATTATTAATAAGTTAAATGTTTAAATTATAATTCTATATATAACAAAATTTTTACATAAATTAGTTGACAATAGTAATTTATTGGAATATACTGTGTTATAAGTGAATGGTGTGTATCAACCACATACACAGTCGAAAACTAGAGGTGATTAAATGAAAATTATTATTTCTAATGTATCAGATGAACCTATATATCAACAAATAAAAGACCAAATCAAAGATGCAATATTTAAAAAAGACTTAAATGAAGGAGATTTACTCCCATCAATTCGAAAACTAGCAAATGATTTACGGGTTAGTGTACTTACAACTAGAAGAGTATATGAAGAACTTGAATCTGAAGGCTTTGTAATAAGAAAGGCAGGTAAAGGAACCTTTGTAGCTTCAGAAAATCTTGAGCTTTTAAGAGAGTCAAAAATGCATATGGTAGAGGTAAAGATTACAGATGCTTGGGAAACAGCATGTTCATTCGGTATTACAAAAGAAGAATTTTATTCTATGATAGATTTATTAATTAATGAGGAGGAAGAGCATGAATAATATATTAAATGTGCAGGGATTAAGAAAAAGCTTTGGAAATTTTAAATTACAGGATGTTAGTTTTTCTTTAAAAGAAGGATGTATCACGGGTTTTATTGGAGCAAATGGTGCAGGGAAAACTACTACTATTAAGTCAATTCTTGGATTAATATTAAAGGATGCTGGAAGTGTGAAATTGTTTGGAAAAGAAATTAGTACAAATGAAAGAGAAATAAAAAATCGAATTGGAATAGTTTTAGATAATGGTTATTTTTATAATGATATGACTCTTATAGAAATGAAAAGTATTATAGCATCTGCATATTCAAATTGGGATGAGAAGATTTTTCTAAAGTATATTGAAAAATTCAATTTGCCATTGAAACAAAAAATATCAAATCTATCTAAGGGTATGAGAATGAAGTATAGTATAGCATTGGCACTTTCTCATAAAGCTGATTTATTGATAATGGATGAACCAACAAGTGGACTTGACCCATTAATAAGAACTGAAATAATGGATATATTATTAGAGTTTATGGAAAAGGAAGGTAAGTCTATATTCTTTTCTTCCCATATTACTTCTGATTTAGATAAAATTTCAGATGTTTTAATTTTAATTGATGATGGGAGAATTGTTTTTAATAAAGAAAAAGATAAATTATTAGATACCCACGGATTAATTAAAGGGGACAATGCTTTACTTAATAATGATACAAAGAAATTATTTTTAAAATTACATGAGACAGAATATGGTTTTGAAGGTTTAACAAATAATAAAGAGGCTGTAAGGGAGCAAATGAAAGATGTATTAATAGAAAAACCAACTATCGAAAATATTATGCTTGGATATATAGGAGGAGAAAATTATGGTTTTTAATATTGTAAAAAAAGATTTTTTATTAGCAAAAAAATACTTACCACTTATGTTTATTTTTGCAGTTATAGGCCCGATTTACATAGAAAGGATAGTTGGTTTTATAGGTGGAGGATTTTTAAGTTTCTTTATAACTGCTTTTTTTATTCAATTTTTATTATTTAATAGTATATCTATGTCTGAATATAAATACAAAGGTGCACTATATCTTTGTGCAACCCCTTATACAAGAACAGTAATAGTAAAAGGAACATATTTATTCATACTAACAGTTTTTATCATAAGTTCATTAATATATACAGCAATAGCTAGTTTTACACCAACTAATATACCATTAATCAATATGGTTAATCTGCCGGTACCAAATATTTGGACTGTGGGAATATCTTTTTTCATTATAACTACTTTTTTTGGAATTATGATACCTCTACAATATCAGTTTGGATATGAAAATACAAAATATATGGCAATGATTTTCACATTTGTAACACCTTTTATACTTCCCAAAATAGTGGAGGCAATGCAATCAAATATCAATTTAACTCCTAATAGTTTATATTGGAGTATAGCAGCATATATATTTTCATTATTAATTGGATTGATTTCTATGTTAATATCTACACATATTTACTCTAAAAAAGATTTACAGTAAAATTTGAAGATATATATGAAAATTGTTATATTTTTGAAAGTTAGCTTATAAAAGGAGGAAGCAGGATGGGTGAAAATGAAATAGCTATTTTATTGTTTGGGGTCGCTTCTGTATTTTCCATCGTTTATGCTAGTTATGAATATATAAGTCTTATACTATATAAAGATAAAATAAAATATACAACTGCAACTGTTATGGATATAGAGACTGTAGTGCCAGAAACAATGAAAAAAAGCAACTCAAAATGGGCGTATGTAAGATTTTGGGTTAACGGAAAACAATACATATCATCAAAAAGAATTCAGGTTTCAATGAATATCTCAGTAGGTGATGAAATGAGAGTTGGTTATTTAAAAAATGATCCAAGTGTAATATTTACATCAAATTGGAAAAAAGCAGATGTTTCTTTAGCGATAGGAATATTATGTGTAATAATAATAGTCATTTTGAAAGGTGAGATTACCTAAGGTGAAAAATGAAGGTGATAATAATATAATGCTTCAGAACATAAATTAAGTAGATTTAGTTTTTTAGCCAATGTATTGTGAAGTTTTTTACTAAAAATAATAAAAAAGCAAGAAAAAACAGCCTAAACAGGCTGTTTACTTATATCTAAAAAGTACCATTGTTAGTGAAGAATTATCAAATTTAATATCAACTTTATCTATCATCATACCTACTAAAGTAAGCTCTGTATCACAGTCACTTTCTCCAGTTAGTTCCCAGTAATGTTCTTCCATTTCACTTTGTCTAGGGCCAGCTAATAGTTCATTAAGTCTTTTTACCCTTTCATCATTACAGTTAACATTATCAGATTCAATAGTCATTTTAAAGTATTCTTTAGTTTCTTTAATATTAATATTCATATCCTTAGTACCATGGGTAAAACAAAAGGTAACTAGTTCATCTAGTATTTTAGAAACTTTTTTAATCTCGTGTTTCATTTAACTAATCCTCCTTTTTAAATGCATCGATTATAGGAACTATAACAGCAGCAACTATACCTGATGAGAATCCGTTATTATAAAGGTTAATTCCACCATGTAGATATCCTATGTTCATAACTACAGATAGGTGAATAAAACCTGTTATTATCCCAGGAATAGTTCCATAGGTTCCAGGTATCGGAGCTAGGGCAGTTCCAAATAAACCTGCTATTATTGTTATTGTTGATTTTACATGCCAAACTTTAGTTAAACTTCCAAGTAAAACACCAATAAGTATTGGAATTGTATTTTTTGGATGCTTACCAAAGGCAGCAAATCCAATTATAGTAAGTAAACCTCCTAAAATAGGTCCATTAAATACTCCTCCTGATATTATAACATAAACAGTTCCTACAAGACCCATTATTCCCATATTAATAAGGGTTAATCCAAATCCTATAAGTTGAGTAAAATCAGTAATAAGTCTTCCAGAGTAGTAGAAAATTTTTTTGTAATTTTTAAAACTTTTATCATTGAATATATATCCTAAAATTATTAGCAATATAGAAAATAAAATCATTAGTATTTTAAGGGGGTTATCGTATTCTTTTGATAAGATTTCTTGACTTTCTATTATAAAGCCATAACTTCTAAATAAAGCTATAATTACAGTACCGATAATACCTGCTGTAAAACCTATATTATAAAGACTATAACCATCATGGGTCCTTAGCATATGGGCTGATAATGGAGGTAGTATAAAACCAACTAATGTACCAAAGAATATACCTAAAAATAAACTTAGAGGCATAGAAATATTAGAACCATATGCAATTTGACTAACTAAAGGAGATAAACTAGTACCAAACATAGTTATAAGTGCTACACTTTTAAAACTGATGTTTTGATATCTTGAATAAAGAAAACCACCAAGGTATATAGGCCATACATTGAAAATATTTTTACCAAAGAAAGAAAAACCAGCTATTATAAAAATTGCTGCAATATAGGGACCATTAATCCTAATTTTAAGTCTATAAATTAAACTTATATTTAATAAAGTCAATATACTCGAATTTATAAAAGCAGCTGCTAGACCACCAACAATTATATAGTCAGTTATTAAAATATCAGGATGGATTATTATTTTATAAAGACCTTCAATTGTCTTTTTAAAATCCCCATATATGAAAGAAATAAATATTAATAATATAGGAAAAAATAATAACACATTTCTTTTTTGTTTTTCAGTAATTCCGTTATTCATTCGCCACCTCCTAAATTTTAAAAAAGTATTTAGCTATATATATTACTATATAGGGACTTTTATAATGATTTTTCAATATATACCTTTGTATATATATATTACCTTATAAAATTTGAAATAAACATTTGACAAATTAATTATTATATCGTAATATTTAAATATAAGGATATTAAAGAAGGTGATTAAAATTAGTGAAATGAATTATAATAAAGAAATTATAGAAGAGAAAGCAAAGGTATTAAAAGCAATTTCCCATCCAGTTAGACTGTGTATAGTTAGAGGATTATTAGATGAAGAAGGAAAAAATGTAACTACAATGCAAAACTGTTTAGATGCTCCACAATCTACGATATCTCAGCATTTATCAAAACTAAAGGCCGCTGGTATTGTAAAGGGAGAAAGACAAGGAGTAGAAGTAAAATATTATGTTATTAATGAAGATATAAGAAAAATAATACAACAATTATTTTAAGATTTTTAATACCCAATTTTGTATTATTTTTAACAAGAACATCCGATTATTATAATATAATGATAATTAGATTTAAGGAGGTATCGATATGTCAAAAAAAGTTTTAATAGTAGGTGGTGTTGCAGGAGGAGCTAGTACTGCTGCAAGACTTAGAAGAATGGACGAAGATGCAGAAATTATTATGTTTGAAAAAGGGGATTATATATCCTTTGCTAACTGTGGTTTGCCATATTATATAGGAGGAACTATAGAAGAGAGGGATTCTTTATTAGTACAAACTCCTGAAAAAATGGAAAAAAGATTTAACATTGATGTAAGGGTTAAAAGTAAAGTAATAAACATTGATAAAGATAAAAAAGAAATAGAGGTAGAAAATGTAGAAACAGGTGAAAAATACAAAGAAAGTTACGATAATTTAGTATTATCTCCTGGTTCTAACCCATTAACACCTCCTATTCCTGGTATAGATTCACCTAATATATTTACTCTTTGGAATATACCAGATACTGATAATATTAAAAATTTTATAGACGAAAATAAACCGAAAAAGGCTACAGTTGTAGGTGGAGGATTTATTGGTCTTGAAATGGCAGAAAATTTACATGACCAAGGAATGGAAGTTACTTTAATAGAAATGGCAAATCAAGTTATGGCACCCCTTGATTTTGATATGGCTCAATATATTCATAAACACTTAAAAGATAAAGACATTAATCTAATATTAAATGATGGAGTTAAAAACTTTGATTATAATAACAGTGTTACAAAAATAACTACACAAAGTGGAAATGAAGTAAATGCTGATATAGTAATGTTATCTATAGGAGTTAGACCTCAAAGTGAATTAGCAAAGAAAGCTGGACTTAAAGTTAATAAAAGAGGTGGAATAGTAGTAGATGAGTCTTTAAAAACTTCTGATGATAATATTTATGCAGTAGGAGATGCGATAGAGGTTACTGACTTTTTAAAAAAGGATAAAACAATGGTTCCTTTAGCAGGACCAGCTAATAAACAAGGTAGAATTGCTGCTAGCAATATAGCTGGTAAGAAAGATAAATATAATGGAACTCAAGGTACTTCAGTTGCAAAGGTATTTGATTTAACTGTTGCAAGTACTGGTTTAAATGAAAAAGCATTAAATGCAGAAGGGAAAGAATATGGTAAAGACTATTTAGTAGTTAATACTCATTCAAAATCCCATGCTGGATATTATCCTGGAGCTTTCCCTGTAAGGATTAAATTAATATATGATATGGAAGGAAAAATATTAGGTTCTCAAGTTGTTGGATATGATGGAGTAGATAAAAGAATTGATGTAATAGCAACTACTATAAGATTAGGTGGAACAGTTTATGATCTTAAAGAATTAGAACTTGCCTATGCACCTCCTTATGGTTCAGCTAAAGATCCTGTTAATATGGCTGGATTTGTTGCAGAGAATACATTAAATGGAACAATGGATATAATCCAGTGGCATCAAATTAAAGATCTTGATTTAGAAAAGACAACTATTTTAGATGTAAGAGATCCTATTGAAAGGGAATTAGGATATGTTGATAATTCAGTAAATATTCCAGTAGATGAGTTAAGGGATAGATTAGATGAACTTGATAAAGATAATTTAATAGTTGTTTATTGTGCAGTTGGTTTAAGAGCATATATTGCTACAAGAATATTAATGCAAAATGGGTTTAAAAATGTTAAAAATATGACCGGTGGATATACAACTTATAGTTGTGTATTATGTCAAGATGAAGAGGATTCAGATAACTGTGGTGGCTCTACTTGTGATAGTAATATAGAATATGAAGAAGATGGTGATCCTGTAGATATGAAAAAAGAAATAGAAAATAGCGAAACTTATAAGTTAAATTGTAGTGGACTTTCATGTCCTGGACCTATTAAACAGGTATTTATGAGAGTTAAGGACTTAAACGATGGAGATATTTTAGAAGTAACTGCTACTGACCCTGGATTTGTAAGTGATATTAAAACTTGGTGTAAAAGAACAGGGAATACTTTAATTAAAACTGAAAAAAGGGATAAAGACTTTTTAGCAGTATTAAGAAAAGGTAAAGAAACTAGTAAAGTAAAAAAGAAAGAAACTCAAGTTATTAAAGAAAACGATGATAAAACAATGGTTGTATTTAGTGGAGATTTAGATAAAGCTATTGCATCATTTATAATAGCAAATGGAGCTGCTGCTATGGGAAGAGATGTAACAATGTTTTTCACTTTCTGGGGTTTAAATGTTTTAAGAAAGCCTGAAAAGGTAAATGTTAAAAAAAGCTTTATGGATAGAATGTTTTCAAAAATGATGCCTAGAGGTAGTAAAAAATTAGGACTTTCTAAAATGAACATGGCAGGTATGGGTCCAAAAATGATAAGAAAAGTTATGAAGGATAAAAATATTGATTCCCTAGAAGACTTAATAAAGCAAGCTATAGATTCAGGAGTTAATATAGTAGCTTGTGGAATGAGTATGGATGTTATGGGAATAACAGAAAAGGAACTTATAGATGGAGTTGAAATAGGTGGTGTAGCTGCTTATTTAGGAGCTGCCGAAGAATCAAATGTAAATTTATTTATCTAGATTAAAAATTTTAGATATAGAATAATTAGTAATTACTATTTATTCTATATCTTTTTTATACTTATATAATGTTTAAGTTAAATTAGTAAAATTATCTTTATTTTAAAGATTTTATTTGTTTTTTTAAAAAAAGTTGTTTATAATTAATTTCCTAGGGTAGAAAAAATATGTCGGAATAATAACAAAGAGAAAGGATGATAATTAATGAATGCAATGACTGCAGAAAATTTAAGATCAGCTTTTGGAGGAGAAAGTCAAGCTCATATGAGATATAGAGTTTGGGCAAAGAAGGCTGAAAAAGATGGATTTAAAAATGTAGCAACTTTATTTAGAGCTATTTCATACGCTGAAGAGGTGCATGCTCATAACCATTTTAGAGCTTTAAAAGATGTAAAAGGTGATTTCTTAGTTGCATCAGGAGCTGGATTTGGATTAGGAACTACATCAGAGAACTTACAAGCAGCTAAAGATGGAGAAGACCATGAAATAGAACAAATGTATCCAGCATTTAAAAAGGTAGCGGAAGCTCAAGGAGAAAAGAAAGCAATCCGTTCAATGCATTTTGCTGAAGAAGCAGAAAAAACACACTCAGAATTATATCAAAAGGCTAAAGATGCTGTTGATGAAGGTAATGACTTTGATATAGATGGAGTTTATGTATGTGATATTTGTGGATATACAGTAGTAAATGAAGCTTTAGATGTATGTCCTGTATGTGGAGCTAAAAAAGAAAAGTTTACAGCATTTGAAGGATAATATTAACCACTGCTTTTAAGCAGTGGTTTTTTTTAGCTTTATAGTCAAAACTATAATCATTTTATTTTAATTAACATGGTTGTTACATCATCTGTAAAGTTATTATTATACTTTTTAAAATGGTTTATTAAATCATCTAAGTATTTATCTGGATCTTTAATATTATAATTTTTTGTATAGTTATAAACTTTACTAATATCACCTAAATAACTATTTTCATATAAGCCATCTGTAAAAAGTATTAATAAATCATCTTTTTTTAATTTAGCTTGTCCTAAATTATATTTTATATCTTTAAATATACCTAGTATTGTATCTGTATCATTAATTAGTTTAGTTTCATTTGTTGTAGAATCTATTAATAGTGGATAAGGATGCCCTGCATTTGAATATAATAGATTATTTTCATTTATTAGCCCTATGAAGGCAGAAAATATTATATTATTATCTGTACCCATCATTTCAATAAATGTTTTATTTATATCTTCTAAGACTTTATCCGGTGTTTTATGATATTGTATTGATTGAAAAAATAAAGCTTTAATCATAAAAGATATCATTGAAGCTGATATTCCATGGCCCATAACATCTGAGATAATAAACCAGTAATTATCATTAACTTTTACTAAGTCATACATATCACCTGCTAAATCAGTTATAGGTAAATACCTTCCATACATATCTAACCTACTAAAAAACTTTTGATCTTTCATTAGGCTTTTTTGAAGTGAAGTTGCAAGTCTTAGTTCATTTTGAGTATTTTTATACTCTTTGGCTAATGCTTTAAGTTTCATACCACCTACTGAATTAAATCCTATTTCTTTATTAAGAAATTTAGTTAAGTCAAAGTATTTAGGTTTTATTTTACATACCATAAAATCATCCCCCTTAAAGTATAGAAGATAAATGACTTTCATACGTTAACGAATTAATGTAATGTTATTATATATATTATATCAGAAAAAATAGCAAAATAGTAGTATTATTTATTAAATATTCCATATTAATGAAAAATTAAGATCTATACTATAAAAAATAAAATATATATTTTTTCAGACAAAACAAGAAAAATCTCGTAGTAATATATTAAAGGAAGTGCATATATTTAAAAATTGGTAATGTAAAAAGTTCTATGAAAACAAAATCTCTTGAGTAATATAGAATTAATAATTACTAAAGATTTAATAGTTTCACTAAGATTTTAATGTGAGAAATGTGATGGGTTAATAGAACCTATAACATTGTTAATTAGTAAAGAGTCAGAATTAGGAGGCAAAAACATTTTATCTATTCTATATAGTTTAGAACTACAAATTAAGATTAGATAATTATATATATTAAGAAATTTGTAAGGTTTATGTAATAAAAAAGATAATTTAAATATATATAATACAATTATAATCAATAAGGTAATGTAAAAAGTTAAAGATTAATAAAGATAGTTTTATTATTTACTTTAAGCGGCTAATAGACCTTTGATATTGAGTCTTCTTTATCATGTGGGGCTTAGTTATATTATGATGTTGTATTGAAAATTAATATTCTAAATGAGTTATTAATTATTGTATCTTTTTTTGGTGTTAATTTTATCTAGTTAATAAAATTTCACTTCATTTTAGGGGGAGCGTATATTTCATATATAAATTTGTAAAAATAAAGGTTTTGTTAAGTTTTACTGATAAAACTTTTGACAAAGCCATATAGGGGGTAGGTGTTAAAATTGAAAAAAACAAAGGAAATATATATATTATTGACTCATACAAATACTTTATTTAGTAATATAATTAAAGTTTATACAAAAGCTAGATATAACCACGTTTCAATTTCTTTAAATGGTGAGTTTAGTGAGGTTTATAGTTTTGGAAGAAAATTTTATTTAAATCCCTTTTATGCAGGGTTTGTAAAAGAAGATTTAGATAATGGGGTATATTCTTATTTTCAGGATACAGAAAGTGTTATTTATTCTTTAAAAATCACAGAAAAACAATATGTAAACTTATATAATTGTATTAATGATTTTAAAAAGGATTCAAATCGATATAGATATAATCTTTTAGGGTTAATAGGTGTTACTCTTAATAGACCTATAAATAGAAAATATCATTATTTTTGTTCTCAATTTGTATCAAGTATTTTAAAAAAGAGTGGAGTGAGTTTATTTAATAAACCTATTGGATTAGTAACTCCTGGAGATTTTCAAGAATGTTTAGAATTAAAACCTATATATAGTGGAAAACTTAATTCCTTTAAGGCACCTTTAGCAGTTTAATTATTAAATTATCTGAAATTAGAGTTTCCCCAAAATACAAATTTAAAATCGTCAAAGTACGGTTAAACAAAGGCTTTATGCATTATAAACTGTTGTGATTGCTTGATTTTATACAAGGGCTTAGGCATGAAATTTTCTATACCAGACATTGCTTTTTTTAATATTGTATAAATACCATCAACTAATGCATAATAATCAAATTCTGGTATGCCAT